>NZ_JBFAIA010000058.1:0-44752 GCF_040654455.1 Nonomuraea sp. NPDC050691 | reverse complement strand
GCCGGCGATGTCGAAGCCGACCACGCCGACGTCGCGGTAGCGCACGGCCAGCTCGGCGATCTCCATCGAGCGGGCGGCGTGCCGCATCGCGGCCACGATGTTCTCCCACGCGTCCACGCCGGGAATCAGGACGCTCCAGGCCGCGGCCAGGCCGAGCGCCATGAGCACGGCGACGGTGACGGCCGCGCTCTGTTTCAGCTCCTCGCGTGTGACTCCCGCGTGCTCACGCACGCGATCTCCCGTTGACGTACATCAAGCACCCCCCGTGCCCCGTCGGCGAACGCGGACGTCATGAGTCCGGCAGGTCCCCACCGCCGATGGACTTGGGATCCGCGTCACCGTTTGATGCGAGAACCATAACTGAGCGTGATGATTGACGTCCGGATTCTTGGCCAAGCAGTGAATGCGATAGCTCAGAGTAACCAGACGAAAGCGGACGAGCGGCGCGCTACCGTAGCGCTGTGTCGCAGCCGAAGCCGCTCAACCTGCCGTTCGATCCCATCGAACGCGCCGCGCAGACCTGGCGTGTTCACTTCGGACCCTCTTCCGCCATGGCCGCCGTCACCTCGATCATGAGAGCCCATCAGATCCTCCTGTCGCAACTTGACTCGCTCCTGAAGCCGTACGACTTGACCTTCGCGAGGTACGAGGCGCTGGTGCTCTTGACCTTCAGCAGGACGGGGGCGCTCCCGCTGTGGAAGATCGGAGAGCGTCTGATGGTGCACCCGACCAGCGTCACGAACACCGTTGACCGGCTCGAGAGATCCGGGCTGGTCAGCCGTATGCGCAACCCCAAGGACGGGCGCGGCGTGCTGGCGGAGATCACCGACGAGGGCCGCGACGTCGTGCGCCGCGCCACGGCCGACCTGATGACGGCCGACTTCGGCCTGTCGATGTACGGGGAGGAGGAGCTGCACGCGATGTTCGACCAGCTCCGCACGCTGCGGGTGGCGGCGGGCGACTTCGGCGAGTGACCCGAGCCGTCCGGGGCGTTCGGCCCACGGCGGACTGCGGCCCTCGCTGGCATCCCCGCGCCGTGGCATGCGGCAAGATGAGGAGCATGGCGGACTTCTCTCGGCCCGGGTCGCTCTACGGAGCGGTGGACCTGGGCGCGCGCAAGCAGGCTCTGGAGGCGCAGTCCCGGCGTGAGGCGGCGGGCCCGCAGGCGGCGTCCTCGGCCTCGATCGTCGACGTGACCGAGGAGACCTTCACGACCGACGTCATCGACCGCTCGATGAGCGTGCCCGTCGTGCTCGACCTGTGGTCGCCGCGGGCTCCCGGCAGCGCCCAGCTCAGCCCCGTGCTGGAGAAGGTGGTCGGGTCGATGGGCGGCCGGGCCGTCCTGGCCAAGGTCAACGTGGACGCCAGCCCGCAGATCGCCCAGGCGCTGCGCGTGCAGGCGGTGCCGACCGTGCTCGCCATCTTCCAGGGGCAGGCGGTCACCGGTTTCCAGCAGGTGCTGCCCGAGCAGGAGGTGCGCCGCTGGCTCGAGGAGCTGATGGGCGCGGTCGAGCAGTTCTATCAGGCCAACCCCGACGCCAGGCCGCCCGCGGCGCCCGGCGCGCAGGAGCCCGAGGCGCCCCCGGCCGACCCCGACCTGCTGGCGGCCGAGCAGGCCATCGAACAGGGCGACCTCGACGCGGCCGAGGCCGCCTACGAGCGGCTGCTGGCCCGCGCCCCCGGCGACGAGGACGCCAAGATGGGCCTGGCGGGCGTGCGGCTGATCAAGCGCACCGCCGACGCCGACCCGGCCGACGTGCAGCGGCGCCTGGCCGACCCGGCCGACGTCGACGCCCACCTGCTCGCCGCCGACCTGGAGATGCTGTCGGGCGCGGTGGACGAGGCGTTCGCGCGGGTCGTGGCGGTGGTCAAGCGCACCTCCGGCGACGATCGCGACAAGGCGCGGCGCCACCTGCTGGGCCTGTTCGAGACGCTCCCGGGCGACGACCCTTCCCTGGCCAAAGCGCGTAGAGCCCTGGCCAGCGCCCTGTTCTAACCTGAGGGTGTGCGGGTCGTCACCATCTCGGCGACGTACGGCACGGCCGGCGGCCACATCGGCCCGGCCGTGGCCGAATGCCTCGGCGTGCCGTTCGTCGACCGCGCGATTCCCGGCGCCGTGGCCGAGGAGCTCGGCTGCACCCTGGAGGAGGCGCTGGCCCACGACGACCGGGCCGCGCACGGCCTGGCCAGGCTCCTGGCCGGGGCGATGCGGCTGCCCACGGTCACCTTCGGCGGCGTCGACATGTACGTGCCGGGAGCGATGCCGCTGGCTCCGGAGGAGTTCGTCCGGCGCACCGAGCGGGTGCTCGTGGAGACGGCCCGCGCCCAGGGCGGCGTCTTCCTGGGCCGGGCCGGGGCGATCGTGCTCGCCGACCATCCCGGCTCGCTGCACGTGCGGCTCGACGCGCCGCTGCGCCGGAGGGTGCTCCAGACGGCCACGCTGAGCGAGATCTCCGAGCATGACGCCCTGAAGCTCATCGAGCGCAACGACCGCGCCCGCACCGCGTACGTGCGGCACTTCTACCGCGCCGACCCGGCCGACCCCGGCCTCTACCACCTGGTGATCGACAGCACGAGCATCCCCGTGCCGGCATGCGTCGACCTCATCGTCACGGCGGCCGAGGCGCTGGCCTGACTCGGTTCCCCCTACCATAGGAGAACTTCTTGGTCAGGCCCGAAGGAGCGATTGACGTGGCGACCGTCCCGAGTGTGTCGTACTCCATCACTGTGCGGCTGGAGGTGCCGGCAGGCGGCAAGGCCGTCAGCCAGCTCACCCACGCCGTAGAGTCGGCAGGCGGCGTGGTCACCGCCCTCGACGTCACCAACGCGGGCCACGAGAAGCTCCGCATCGACGTCACCTGCGCGGCGCGCGACACCGACCACGCCCAGGCCATCGTCGACCAGCTCGAGGCGGTCGAGGGCGTCGTCATCCACAAGGTCTCCGACCGGACCTTCCTCATGCACCTCGGCGGCAAGATCGAGATGGTGTCGAAGGTGCCGCTGCGCAACCGCGACGAGCTGTCCATGGCGTACACGCCGGGCGTGGCCCGGGTCTCGCTGGCGATCGCCCGCAACAAGGAGGACGCGCGCCGGCTGACCATCAAGCGCAACACGGTCGCGGTCGTCACCGACGGCTCGGCGGTGCTCGGCCTCGGCAACATCGGCCCGGAGGCGGCGCTGCCGGTCATGGAGGGCAAGGCGGCGCTGTTCAAACGCTTCGCCGGCATCGACGCCTGGCCCATCTGCCTCGACACGCAGGACGTCGACGAGATCGTCCGCGCGGTGCAGCTCATCGCGCCCGGCTTCGGCGGCATCAACCTGGAGGACATCTCCGCGCCGCGCTGCTTCGAGGTGGAGCGGCGGCTGCGCGAGCTGCTCGACATCCCGGTCTTCCACGACGACCAGCACGGCACGGCCATCTGCGTGCTCGCCGCGCTCACCAACGCGCTGCGCGTGGTGGGCAAGTCCATCGAGGACGTGAAGATCACCATGGCGGGCGCGGGGGCGGCGGGCAACGCCGTGCTGCGGCTGCTGCTCGCGGCGGGCGCCCGCAACGTCGTGGTCTGCGACTACCTCGGCGCCGTCCACCAGGGCCGCGACGACCTGGACGAGTCGCTGCGGTGGATCGCCGAGCACACCAACGCCGAGGGCTACTCCGGCGACCTGCGCGGCGCGGTCAAGGACGCCGACGTGTTCGTGGGCGTGTCGGCGCCGGGCATCCTCACGGGCGACGACATCGCCACGATGGCGCGCGACGCGGTGGTCTTCGCGCTGGCCAACCCGGAGCCCGAGGTCTCGCCCGACGACGCCCGCGAGCACGCGGCCGTGGTGGCGACGGGCCGCTCCGACTACCCCAACCAGATCAACAACGTGCTCGCGTTCCCGGGCGTCTTCCGTGGCCTGCTCGACGCGCAGGCCACGGAGGTGTCGCTGCAGATGCTGCTGGCCGCCGCCGGGGCGCTGGCCGCCGTCGTCACGCCGGAGGAGCTGGGTCCCAACTACATCATCCCGAGCGTCTTCCACCCGGACGTGGCGAGCGCGGTCGCCGCCGCCGTCCGCGAGTCGGCGGGTGGCCGCGCGCGCGGCTTCACCGAGGCATAGACGTTACTTTTTGTTACGGCACAGCCTGGTTGGCCCCAGTCGCCGCACGGGGCTTGGGGCCTCCAGGGAGACGGCCTCTGACCGGACGGTGGCGGGGCGCCGTCACGGCGTCCTCTTGACCGGGCCTTCCGTGTCTCCCTGGGCCGGTGCTCCGGCTGTGTCTCCCCGGGCCGGTGCCCCAGACCCCGGGCGGCCCCTGAACCTCGGGGCCGCCTCATGGGCCGGGGCTTCAGCGGTTCGGGCGGATGGCCACCGCGGCCAGCGCCAGGGCGGCGTTGACGAGGATGGCCGCGACCAGCCCGTGCAGCACTGCCGCCGCCCCCGATCCCGCCCCCATCGCCGCCGTGGTGATCGCGCTCATCACCGGGATGCCCATGGTGATGCCCACCTGCTGGGTCATCGTGGCGATGCCGGTGGCCAGGCCCTGCTCGGCGTCGGGCAGGCCCGAGGTGGCCGTGACCATGAAGGCGACGATGGCGAGCATGTTGCCCACGCCTCCGGCGAACGTGGCCGCCAGGAGCAGCCAGATCCAGCCCGGCCCGGTTCCGAGCAGCGCCAGCGACGCCGTGGCCACGGCCTGTGCGCCGAAGCCCAGCGCCAGCGCCCGGCGCGTGCCCGTGCGCGCCAGCACGCGCGGCGCGGCCAGTCCGCCGGCGACCGTGCCGAGCCCGAGCACCCCGAAGGCGAGCCCGGTGGCCAGCGCCGAGTAGCCCAGCACCTTCTGCAGGTACAGGGTCAGCAGGAACACCAGCGACGTCTCGGTCGCGAACGCCACCAGCCCCGCCAGGTTGCCCCACCGGACGCTCGGCCGGGCCAGCACGGCCGGCGGCACGAGCGGGGAGGCGGCGCGCCGCTCGGCGAACCAGAAGGCCACCAGCAGCGCCGCGGCCGCGGCCAGCGAGCCGAGCGCGAGCGGGTCGGCGAAGCCGTGCTCGCCCGCGCGGGTCAGCCCGAACACGAGGGCCAGCAGGCCGGTCGTCACGGTGACGGCTCCGGGCACGTCCATCGCGGGACGCCGCTCCGGCCGGCTCTCGGCCAGGAGCGCCGGAGCGGCGACGAGGACGGCCAGCGCGACCGGAACGTTGACGAGGAACGCCCAGCGCCAGCTCAGCAGGTCGGTCAGCAGCCCGCCGAGCACGGCGCCCGAGGTGAACCCGGCCGACATGAGCGCGCCGTTCAGCCCGAGGGCCCGCGAGCGCAGCGGCCCCTCGGGGAACGACGTGGTCAGCAGGGACAGACCGGCCGGGGTGACCACGGCCGTGGCCAGCCCCTGGGCCACCCTGGCCGCCAGCAGCATCCCGGGAGAGCTCGCCAGCCCGCCGGCCAGCGAGGACAGCCCGAGCAGGGCCATCCCCGCGAGGAACAGCCTCCGCCGGCCGAAGAGGTCGGCGACCCTGCCCGCCAGCAACGTGAACCCGGCGGCGGTCAGCGCGAACGCGGTCGCCACCCACTGCAGGTCCGCCAGCGCGAACCCGAGGCCGGCGCCGATGACGGGCAGCGCGACATTCAGGATGGAGAAGTCCACGGCCAGCATGAACTGCGAGCCCAGCAGCAGCAGGAGGATCAGGCGTTGGCGTCCGGTCATGCGCGCCGCCGCGGGCGCGCGCTCGGTGAGCGCGGTCATGTCGCCCCCTTTAATGGGTCGATTGTTCCGTTAAGATGAGAGTGACGGTAACACGAGGAGGCGCGTTAATGGAACAGGAGTCCCGTTTGGTGGGCATGCAGCGGCCCGGCGGCCGGACGGCGCGGGTGCGCGAGGCCGTGCTCGCCGCGACCCAGGACGAGCTGGTGGAGCGGGGCTTCCACGGGCTGGCCATGGATCAGGTGGCCGCGCGGGCCGGCGTGGGCAAGACCACGGTCTACCGGCGCTGGGGGAGCCCGGCGGGGCTGGTGGCCGACCTCATGACCGAGCTGGCCGAGCAGTCCTCCCCCCGCGCCGACACGGGCTCGGTCGAGGCCGACCTGCGCGCGAACGCGGCCTCCGTCCTCGGGGCCGTCACCGACCGGCGGCTCGGGGCGACGTTCCAGGCGGTCATCGCCGCCGCGACGTGCGACGAGGAGGCCGCCGCCGCCCTGCGCGCCTTCTACGGCCGGCGCGTCGCCGAGTGGGCCCGTTCCGTGGAGCGCGCGGTCGAGCGCGGGGAACTGCCCGAGGGCACGGACGCGGCCGAGGTCGTCCGGGCGGTGTCCGCGCCGCTGTACTACCGGCTGCTGGTCACGAAGGAGCCGGTGGACGCGGACGTCGCCGCCCGGTCCGCCCTCCAGGCCCTCGCCGCCGCGCGGGCCGGCGCCTTCGTCCGTCCGGCCCCGTCACCGGCCGCCCCCTCCGATCCCTCCGGTCCCGCCGGCGAGGGGGGCGACGGGGAGCGGTCCGGGCCCGTACGACCGCAAAACGTAACAACGGCGGACCAGAGGAGCGAGATGCGCGGGTGACCCTTCATGATGGATGTATGGCGGAAGCGATCTACGTCGGCGGTCTGTTGGTGGCGACGCCGCTTCTCGATGACCCCAACTTCCGGCGTAGCGTCGTGCTGATCCTCGAACATGACTCCGAGGGCGGCACCCTCGGGGTGGTGCTCAACCGGCCGAGCGAGATCTCCGTGACCCAGGTGCTGCCCGTGTGGGACCCCTTGGTGACCGGTCCGCCGGTGCTGTTCGAGGGCGGCCCGGTGCAGACCGACAGCGCGCTGGCCCTCGCCGCGGTGCCCAGCGGTGAGGAACCCCTGGGGTGGCGCCGCCTCCACGCGGGCACGCCGTCCGTCTCGCGGCTCGGCACCGTCGACCTGGACGCTCCACCCGAGATCCTCCAGGGTGAGATCTCGCAGATGCGGATCTTCGCCGGGTACGCCGGGTGGACGGCCGGTCAGCTGGAGAGCGAGATCGCCGAGGGGGCCTGGTACGTCGTCGACTCCGAGGCGGGCGACACCTTCCACACCGACCCGCGCTCGCTGTGGCGGCACGTGCTGCGGCGCCAGCGCGGCGAGCTGGCGTTCGTGGCCAACTGTCCCGAGGACCCGACGATGAACTGACGCCCTAGACGTCCGGGGCCTCCCGCGGGTCCGCCGGCTCCCGCGCGTCCTGCACGTCCCAGCCGGGCCGCAGCATGCTCTCCACGAGCGTGATCGTCTCCCCCATCTGCTCGACGACCTCACCCAGGTCGGGCTCGTCCTTGTGCGGGCACTCGAAGCCGACCCGCACCGCCGCCATGGCGATGGCCACCACGAGGTGCGACACCCGGTCGTCGGCCGGATCGACGCCCCGGCGCGCGGCCACCTCGGCGGCCAGGCGGCGTTCGGTCTCGGCGCCCCTGGCGACCGACAGGCCCACCAGGCGGGGCTGGTCGTCCAGCACCCGGCGCAGTTTGAGGAACCGCTCGGCGTCCTGCGGGGTCGAGCCCTGCATGTCGCCCAGCACCGCGCGCATCCCGTGGACCATCGAGGTGAACGGCGGCTCGCCGGGCGGGCGGGAACGCAGGGTCTCCGTGATGATCTCCTCGCCGTGGTCGTGGAACCACAGGACGAGGCTGTCCTTGCTGGAGAAGTAGCGGAAGAAGGTCCGCGGCGAGATGTCGACGGACCCCGCTATCTGCTCCACGGTGGTCGAGTCGTACCCTTGTTCGAGGAACAGATCGAGCGCGGCGTCAAGGATCGCCAGACGCGTCTTCTCCTTCTTGCGTTCCCGTAGACCCATGGGCGTCACTCCCTCGACATCGTCGTGTCACATTGTGACAGAAGTCGCTCTCTGACTTTTCTAAATGGTTTGAGATCTTTCAGCGACTGCCATAGATTACCTGAGTCTTGAGAGATCTTTGCCTCGGCGTGAGGCATGTGTTGAGGGGGTTTCATGGCCGACGTGAAGGCGGTAGACGCGCCGCCGGCACCAGAGTCCGGTGCCGCGCGAGCCGGGGGCAATCCATGGCTCGTGCTGCTGGCGGTGAGCCTCGGCGTCATCATGGTCATGCTCGACGGCACGGTGGTCGGCATCGCCAACCCGGTCATCGGGCGTGAGCTGGGCGCGTCGCTGTCGGACCTGCAGTGGGTCACCAGCGGCTACCTGCTGGCCCTGGCCGTCTTCCTGATCACCGCCGGCAAGCTGGGCGACCTGTTCGGCCACAAGCGGGTGTTCCTCATCGGCGTGGCCGGGTTCGCGCTCTCGTCGATCGGCATCGGCCTCAGCCAGGAGCTGGCCGACGTCATCCCGGGCCTGTCGCCCGTGGGCGCCCTGATCGGCCTGCGCGTGCTGCAGGGCCTGTTCGGCGCGCTGCTCCAGCCCAACGCGCTGGCCCTGCTGCGCAGCGCCTTCCCCGGTGAGAGGCTCAACCAGGCCATGGGCGCCTGGGGCGCCATCATCGGCCTGTCCAGCGCCGCCGGCCCCATCGTGGGCGGCCTGCTGGTCGAGAAGGTGAGCTGGGAGTCGGTGTTCTTCATCAACGCGCCGGTCGGCATCGTGGCGCTGGTGATGGGCGCGCTGCTCATCAAGGGGAACCGCGCGCAGACGCTGGCCCGCATCGACTGGCTCGGCGTGGTGCTGCTGTCCGGCGCGATGTTCACCCTCGTCTGGTCGGTCATCAAGGCGCCCGAGTGGGGCTGGGGCGACGGCAGAACCCTCGGCTTCCTCGCCGGCTTCGTCGTGCTGATCGCCGCGTTCATCCTCTGGCAGAGCAGGGCCAGGCAGCCGCTGGTTCCGCTGTCCCTGTTCCGCAACCTGTCGATCTCGGTCGGCACCGTGCTCATGATGATGGTCGCGTTCGCCATGTTCGGCGCGATGTTCTTCCTGGGCTTCTTCTTCCAGGGCGTCCACGGCCTCGGCCCGCTCGAGGCCGGCCTGCGCATGCTGCCGATGAGCGCCGGCATGATCGTGGCCTCGCCGCTGGCCGGCATGCTGATCGGCAGGCTCGGCGCCAAGGTCACCATGGCGATCGGCCTGGTCATCACCGCCGCCTCGATGTTCCTCATGTCGCAGCTCAGCATCGACGCCTCGTTCGTCGAGAGCGGCATCCCGTTCCTCCTGCTCGCGTTCGGCCTGTCGCCGGTCTTCGTCGGCGCCACGGAGATCATCGTGGGCAACGCCCCGGTGGAGCTCAGCGGCGTCGCGGGCGGCGTGCAGCAGTCGGCCATGCAGGTCGGAGGCGCGCTCGGCACCGCCATCCTGGGCGCGGTCATGGCGGGCGAGATCGCCGACAAGCTGCCCGGCTACCTCGGCCCGGTGGCCCAGCAGATCGCACCCGCGCAGCTCTCGCTGCTGGAGAAGGCCGCCGCGTATGGCGGGCTCCCGGCGGGCGCACCCGAGCAGCTCGTGAAGATGGTCGGCCCGGCCGTGCACAACGCGTTCATGGACGGCATGCACGTGGCGTTCCTCGTGAGCACCGGCGTCATGCTGCTCACGGCGGCCCTCACGCTGTTCGTGAAGGCGGGCCGCAAGTCCGAGCAGGGCGCCCCGGTCCACATGGGCTGACGCCCCCCGGTCGTCCCGTGCGGCCCTCGCCCTCCCCGGGCGGGGGCCGTACGGCTGCCCGGGGCAGGAGACGGCGGGGCATAGACTCGGTGAGGTGAGCACGAAGATCCTCCCTGAGCAGGAAACGACGCCGCGGACGTCGCATGGCGACGGTGATCACGAGCGGTTCTCGCACTACGCGGACAAGCACAAGATCACCGAGAGCATGGTGACCGGCACACCGATCCGCGCCCTGTGCGGCAAGGTCTGGGTGCCCAGCCGCGACCCGAAGAAGTACCCGGTGTGCCCGGAGTGCAAGGAGATCTACGAGGGTCTCCCGCCGGGCGGCGGCCAGGGCGACGACAAGAACCAGTGAGTGTTGCTCCCATGTGATCCTTCCCGGTCGCGTTACGGTCGGTAATCTGATCAGCTCGATCGGTAACGGGGGATTGCATGGCCCGGCGCGCGACCGCCGTTTCTTTGGCATGCCTGCTGGCGACCGGTCTCGCGCCGCCGCACCGCGGCGAGGCCGCGCCGCTGCCCGCCCGGACGCCGGGTCCTGGCGCGGTGGCCGCGGTGACCTGGGCGGGCCCTCCGCACACGCCTTGGCCGGGCACGTCGGACGCGGCCTTGGTGGGGTCGCCGGACGTGGCCTGGACGGGGGCGCCGTACGCGACCTTGGTCGGGGCGTCGGACACGAGTGACCCGGCGGCGCGTTGCGCGCCGGAGGCGGCCGGGCGGGTCCGTGACCGCGGCCCCGAGCCGCGCCAGCCGCAGCCCCAGGACGTGGGCCGGGTCCTCGCCGAGCTGGGCAAGGGCCTGGCCGGCGGCAGGGCGCCCGGGCGCGTCGTCGTGCCCGTGTGGGTCCACGTCCTCACCGACGGCGTCACCCGCGCCGCCACCGCCGCCGTCAAGGCGCAGTTCGCCACGCTCAGGGACGCCTACGCCGGCAAGTTCGGAGGCGTCGACACCGGAGTCACCTTCCGCCTGGCGGGCGCCCGGCTCGTGCGCAACGCCGAGTGGTTCGCCGACCCCACCACCAACGAGACGGCCATGAAGCAGGCGCTGCGCAAGGGCGGCCCCGAGACGCTCAACCTCTACATCGCCCAGCTCGACCGGCAGGTGCTCGGCTTCTCCACCTATCCGTACTGGTACAAGGAGAACCCGCAGATCGACGGCGTCGTCGTCGACTGGCGCACGCTGCCCGGCGGCTCGTTCACCGGCTACGACCGCGGCTACACCGCCGTCCACGAGATCGGCCACTGGCTCGGCCTCTTCCACACCTTCGAGAACGGCTGCGCGAACCCCGGCGACGGCATCGACGACACCCCGCCCGAGGCCAGCCCCACCGAGGGGTGCCCCGAGTCCAAGGACACCTGCACCCCCGACGGTCAGCCGGACCCCGTCCACAACTTCATGGACTACGCCAGGGACGCCTGCATGCGGGAGTTCACCGCGGGCCAGGCCGCGCGGATGCGCGAGATGTGGGTCGTCTACCGGACCCCGGCGCCCACCCAGGCGGCGGCGCGGACAGAAGAGGGAGGCCGCCTCGCCGCGCGATCGCGCCACACTTAAGATGTCCCGGTGACAGGACCGAAGGCGCTCGACACTCCATACGACTCGGCCGAGGACGCCGGCATCCTCGGGGCCGCCTACCGGGCGCCCACCGTCGGCATCCTGCTCGTGGTCACGCTCGTCGCCTTCGAGGGCATGTCGGTCGGCGTCGTCATGCCGCAGGTCTCCCGGCAGCTCCAGGCGCTCGACCTGTACGGGCTGAGCTTCTCGGCCTTCCTCATCGCCAGCCTGTTCGCCAACGTGGTGTCCGGCCTCTGGTCCGACCGGCGCGGCTACACGGCGCCGTTCCTGCTCGGCCTCGTGCTGTTCGTCGCCGGCATGGCGCTGGCCGGGGCCGCCGGCACCAAGGTCCTGTTCCTGGTCGCCAGGGCCGTGCAGGGGCTCGGCGCGGGCTCCACGGTCGTCGCCCTCTACGTGATGATCGCCCGCGTCTACCCGGCGGCGATGCGGCCCAAGGTCTTCGCCGCGGTGTCGGCCGCCTGGGTGGTGCCCGCCATGGTGGGCCCGGCCGTGGCCGGGTTCGTGGCGAGCGCGTGGGGCTGGCGGTGGGTGTTCTACGGCATCGTCCCGCTCGTCGTGCCCGCCCTCGTCATGCTGGTCCCCGCGCTGCGCCGGCATCCCGCGGAGGAGGAGGCCGCCCGCTCGGAGGGGCCGCGCTCGCGCCCGCTGCCGATGACGGTCGCCGCCACCTCGGCCGCGGGCGGGGCCGGTGTGCTGCTGTACGGGGTGGACCGGCTGCACGTCACGCCCCTGCCCAGCGCGATCGCGGCCGTCGTGGGCCTCGCCCTCCTGCTGTACGGGCTGAGCAGGCTGCTGCCGCCGGGGGCGCTGCGCTTCGGCCGCGGACTGCCCACGACGATCATGATGCGGGGCATGTTCTCGGCGCCCTTCTTCGGCGTGAACGCGTTCATCCCGCTCGCCCTCCAGTCCGTCAAGGGGTTCGACCTCACGACCGCGGGCATCGCGCTGACCACCGGCGCCCTCGGGTGGTCGGCCGGGTCGTTCCTGCAGAGCCGCCGCACCGCCGAGCCGTACCGGCGGTTGCGGCTCGGCGCGGCCTGCGTCATGACCGGGGTGCTGCTGGCCCTGCCGGCGGTGCTGCCGGGCGTCACCGGATGGATCGCGGTGCCGGCGTGGGTGATCGCGGGGTTCGGCATGGGCCTCGGCATGACCACGGTCAGCGTCACGGCGCTGAAGCAGTCGCCGGTCAGCGAGCAGGGCGCCAACAGCGCGGCCCTGTCGGTGACGGACATGCTCGGGTCCGCCCTGTCGCTCGGGGTGGGCGGCGCGCTGATCAACATGATCGGGCACAGCCCGGCGGAGATCGCCCGCGGGTACGTCGTCATCTGCTGCGTCATGGGCGCCCTCGCCCTCGGCGCCACCCTCCTCGCCCCGCGCGTCCGCTGACCGTTCCTCCGGCGCCTCCCTCACCTGGGAAGAAGGCACATTCCGCCCCACCTGTCACAGCTGCAACGGTTCGCCGGACCGCGGGCGCGAGGAGTGATAGGACAGCGGCGAGGAGGTGTCATGGAGGACGACCACCTGGTCTGGCCCCCGAGCAGCGGGGCGAGGCACCGCCGCACCTCTCCCCGGGACTCGCCGGACTCCCCGGACTCGCCGGACTCCCCGGACCCGCGGGCCGTGCCGGCCCAGGGACGCGCCGGGGAGCCGCCCTACCCGCCGGTGAGAGGCGCGCAGGGCACCGCGGGGGGAGCGGGCCGCAGACGCGGCCCGGAGCCGCCTCTCCGGCCCGTGGCCGCCGCCCCGGACCCGCCTCGGGACACGGCCCCCCGCTCCGCCCCTGACGCGCACTCCCGCTCAGCCCCTGACGCGGCGCCCCGGCCCGGCCCTGACAGGGAGCCCCGGTCCGCTTCCGGCGCGGTGTCCCGGTCCGCTTCCGAGGGGGTGTCCCGGTCCGCTCCTGGCGCGCTGTCCCGGTCCGGTCCCGTGCGGGGAGGCAGGGAGGAGGACCCGGACGAGGAGTTCTGGGGTCCCGAGGACGACGATCCCGACCTGGAGCACGGGTCCTGGGCCCCGGTCTTCCGCCGCAAGCCGGCGTCCCACGAGGACGACGCCGCGCAGCGCCCGTGGAGCCCGCGGCCCACCCGTTCGGAAGGCGACGCGCTCCCGGACACGGCCAGGAGCGGACTGGCCCGCTGGCTCACCGGCCGCCCCCGCCGCGAAGACCCCGACGACCTGGACGGCGCGGAGGATCCGGACGACCTCGACGCCCAGGACGACCGGCCAGAACGGGCCGACCAGGACCGGGGCCGCAGGTTCGGCGGGAATCGTCTGCTCGGCCGGGACGGGCGGGGCGGCCTGCTCGGCCGGGGCGGTCGGCCGGAACAGGACGACGAGGACCAATGGGACGACCAAGGCGACGACCAAGGCGACGACTCCGGCGACCTTCACGCCGGCGGCCAGGAGGGCGCCTGGCGGGACGCCCGGCCCCCCTGGGACTCGCTCCCGCCCTCCGCCCGCATGTACGGCGCCCCCACCGACCCCGGCCTCCCCAGGCGGGCCGGCGGCCAGCTCTGGCGGCGGGCCGGCACGGCGCTCGCGCTGCTGGCGACCGTCGCCGCCGTGGCCCTCCTCGCGGTGGCGGTCCTGCAGCGTACGGACGAGCCCGGGTCCCCGGCCAGTCTCGCCGACTCCCGGTCCAAGGTCGTCATCCCGCTGCCCGAAGGCTGGCACGCGGGAGCGGTGCCGCCTGTGACCGGGTTCACCTCGGTCGCCCGCGACGGCGCCGGCGGGGTCGTCATGGCGAAGCCGCTCAGCGACCGCGTGGACGACCCCAGGAAGGCCGCCGCGCAGGCCGCCGAGTTGTACTCGCGGCTGCTGCTCAAGGGCGACAGGGTCGGCGTGGTCGAGGACAAGGGCCTCCCCGGCGGGCACACCCGCGCGCTGCGCGCCGAGTACCAGGACGTGGTCAACCGGCCCGCGTACTTGAGAGTGATCCTGCTCACCCGCGACGGCGACGCCGTCCTCGTCCTCGGGCTGCTCCAGCCCGAGGATCCCGCACGCAGACAGGCGCTGGACGCGCTGCTGGCGAGCGTGCGATAAGCCATCTGACGCCCAATAGCACGCAAGGACGACCTTGGCCAGGATCCCCGGTGCACGGCACGTCTTGTCGGTGTCCCCGATTACCCTTGGGTCACTGTGAGAGAGCGAAGCACACGAACCCCAGAGGTGATGCGGTGAGCACCTTCGCCGCGTCCCACCTGTCGCCTTCCTATCCCGACCGGGCCGCCTGGGGCACCGCCCCCAAGCTCCGCGCGTGGCAGCAGCAGGCGTTCGACCTCTATACCAGTCGTGAGCCACGCGACTTCCTCACCGTGGCGACCCCCGGCGCGGGCAAGACGACCTACGCCCTGCGGATCGCCAGCGAGCTGCTGGAGCGGGGGGTGATCCGGGCGATCACCATCGTCACCCCCACCGAGCACCTCAAGCGGCAGTGGGCCGACGCCGCGGCCCGGGTCGGCATCGGCATCGATCCCGAGTTCAAGAACAGCCAGGGCACCACCTCCCGCGACTACACCGGCGTCGCGGTCACCTACGCCCAGGTCGCCATGCACCCGGCCCTCCACCGGGCGCGCACCGAGGCGCGCAAGACGCTGGTCATCTTCGACGAGATCCACCACGCCGGCGACGCCAAGTCGTGGGGCGACGGCATCCGCGAGGCGTTCGAGCCGGCCACCCGGCGGCTCCAGCTCACCGGCACGCCGTTCCGCTCCGACGACAACCCCATCCCCTTCGTCGGCTACGAGGAGGACGCCGAGGGCCTCAAGCGCAGCGTCGCCGACTACTCCTACGGCTACGGCCCCGCCCTCGACGACGGCGTCGTCCGTCCCGTGATCTTCCTCGCGTACTCCGGCGAGATGAAGTGGCGCACCCGGGCCGGCGACGAGATCGCCGCCACGCTCGGCACGCCGCTCACCAAGGACCAGCTCTCCCAGGCGTGGCGCGCCGCGCTCGACCCCAAGGGCGACTGGATCCGGCAGGTCATGCAGGCCGCCGACCGGCGGCTCACCGAGGTGCGGCGCGGCGTGCCCGACGCCGGCGGCCTGGTCATCGCGACCGACCACGAGACGGCCCGCGCCTACGCCCGCCACCTGCGCAACATCACCGGTGAGGGCGCCACGGTCGTCCTCTCCGACGACCCGGGCGCGTCCAAGAAGATCAAGGCGTTCGCCGCCTCGCAGGACCGCTGGCTGGTGGCGGTCCGCATGGTGTCGGAGGGTGTCGACATCCCGCGCCTGTGCGTCGGCGTCTACGCCACCTCGACCTCGACCCCGCTGTTCTTCGCCCAGGCCGTCGGGCGCTTCGTGCGCGCCCGCAAGCGCGGCGAGACGGCCTCGGTCTTCCTCCCCTCGGTGCCGACCCTCATGGGGCTGGCCAACGAGATGGAGGTGGAGCGCGACCACGTCCTCAACCGCCGCCCGCCCGAGGACGGCCTCGACGACAGCCTGCTGGAACAGGCCAACCGCAAGCAGGACAACCCCGACGTCCTCGGTGACGAGCTGCCGTTCGAGACGATGGAGACGTCGGCGACGTTCGACAGGGTCCTGTTCGACGGCGGCGAGTTCGGCACGGGCGCCGCGGTGGGCTCCGCCGAGGAGGAGGACTTCCTCGGCCTGCCGGGGCTGCTGGAGCCCGACCAGGTGGCCACGCTGCTGCGCAAACGGCAGTCGGACCAGCAGGCGGCCAAGCGGCGCCAGCCCACCAAGGAGGAGGAGCCCGCGCTGACGCCGCACGAGCGGATCGCCGAGCTCCGGCGCGAGCTCAACGGCCTCGTGGGCGCCTGGAACCACCGCACGGGCCAGCCCCACGGCGTCATCCACTCGGAGCTGCGGCGCGCCTGCGGAGGGCCGCCGATCGCCCAGGCGACGGCCGAGCAGATCCAGGAACGCATCGCCAAGATCCGTAACTGGGCCACCCAGCGCCGCTGACCACCTCACGACGGCCGGGCCCCTACCGAAGGGGATCCGGCCGCCGGCCGGCGTCCCGGATGGGAAGCCGTCGGTTCAATCCTGGTATGAGGGAGCCGTCACTGTCGCTCCTGCTATGAGGGAGCCGTCAGCGTCGCTCCTGCGGCGGGGGAGCGGTCGAGGCGCGCACGATCAGCTCGTGCGGGAACAGCAGGCGTTCGGGCCGTGCGGGCGCGCCCGCGAGCAGCAGGCGGCCCGCCTCCGCGCCGATCTCCTGCTTGGCCTGCCTGATGGTCGTGAGCCCGGCGTCCTGAGCGGCGCTGTCGGAGAAGCCCACCACCGACAGCTCGCCCGGGACGTCCAGCCCGAGGTCGGCGGCGGCGTCGAGGACGCCCAGGGCCAGGACGTCGGTGTTGGTGAGGATGGCCGTCGGCCTGGGGCTCCTGGCCAGCAGGGCGTGGCCCGCCTGCCGGCCCGCCTCGCGGGAGTTGCGGCTCAGCTCGTAGAACGGAACCCCGGCCCAGTCGACGCCCGCCTCCTCTGCCGCCGCCTGGTAGCCGTCGCGCCGTCCGCGCATGGCCTCGAAGGTCGCCGCCCGCTGCCGGGCCACATCGGACCAGCCGATGTGGCCGTCGTCGTGCAGCCCGACCATGGCCACGCCGAGGCGCCGGTGTCCCAGCTCCAGGACGTGCCGGGCGGCCAGCGCCCCGGCGGCCGGCTCGTCGATGCCGAGGAAGGGGTGGCCGGGCACGTACGGCTCGTCCACCACCACCACGGGCAGCCTCCTGCCGAGCACCTCGTCCAGCGCGGGGTGCCCGTCGGGCAGCGAGACGACGCAGAACGCGTCCACCACGGCGTTGCGCACCGGCTCGGTCCGCTTGTCACCGTGCGGCAGGGGGAGGATGAGCAGCCCGACGCCCGCGTCCTCGGCGGCGGTGGCCAGGCCCTGGAAGAAGCCGACGGCGTAGGGGTCGGCGAACGCGTAGGCCAGGGTCTCGCTGAACAGCAGCCCGAGCGCGCCGGCCCGGCCGAGCCGCAGGGATCGGGCGGTGGGATTGGGCCCCGCGTAGCCCAGCTCGTCGGCCACCTCCATGACGCGCCGCCGCAGCTCCGCGCTGACCTGGTCGGGCCGTGAGAACGCGTAGGAGACCGTGGCCCGCGACACGCCCAGCCTGTCGGCGATCGTCTGCAGCGTGACCTTGGCCATCCCCCAACGGTAGCGGAGCTCCTTGCGACACCGTTCTTAATCAATTAAGGTCTTAATTGATTAAGGAGGCAAGATGGACGCCATGCAGGTCCTCGCGCACCAGACAGCGATGGGTTACCGGGACTCGCTCCACGAGGCTCTCCCCGACGCGCCGGTCAAGGCATCACGGGGCGGGGCCCAGGTCAGGCGGCGGCTGGCCGTCGCCCTCCGCTCGACCGCCGACCGCCTCGACCCGGTCACCGCCTGCTAGCCGTACCGACCGCCGACCGCCTCGATCCGCTCACCGGCTGCTGGCCGTACCGGTCGCGGCGGGGCCGGGTCAGGTGGCGGGTCGGTGGTCCGCGCTGGGAGGGCTCTGTCGAGGGATGCGGTGGCCGGTCCTGCCGTCGATCAGCACGTAACGGCCGGCGCGCGCCTGACGTGCGTCGCCGGAGGGCCGGCCGTGGCCGCCGGCCGCACCCGCGAGCGGCACCCGCAGCGAGGCCCGCCCCTTCTCGACCCGGACAGGAACCGTCGTCACGGCGCCACCCTGCACGCTCCCGCCCGGAGCATGCTCAGGGCTTCCCCCGGCCGCCCTCTCACCAGCACCACGGTCTTCGTCCGGCACGCTCTCACCAGCGCCGTGCCCAGCGCCCGGAGCGCTCACGGCGGGGGAACCGGGAGCGGAGCCCTCGTGCAGCCACACCGTGAGCCTGTTCCCGTCGGCCCGCAGCACCACGTCGGCCGTCGCGCACTCCCCGGTCGTCGCCGGCCAGTACAGGACCAGCCCGCCGCGCCGGCCGTCCACCCGGCCCGCCTGGGGCACGGGCTCCCGCGCCACGCACTCCGTCCGCGTCCCCCGTGACGCCGCCCCGGCGACGTCGTGCGGCGAGGGGACGGGGACGCGGGCGGCGTTCGTGGCGATGGTCGCCACCTCCAGCATCGTCAGCGTCATGACCGCGCCGGCCCGGGCCCACACCCGGCCGGAGACGAGCACCCACAGGCTGAACGGGCCGAGGACCAGCCAGGCCAGTCCGAGAGAGAAGACGAGCATGAAGCGACCTCACACCGGGATGGGACAAGTGACTCTCCGTGTTACTTGTCCCTCGGCGCGGGCGCTCCCGCTTGACGATCCTCTGAACGATCCCTGGCGGATCGTGTACGTCTCAGGGGCGTGTAGGTCTCAGGAGCGTTCACATCCCGGAGCGTGTACGTCCCAGGATCGTGGACGTCTCAGCGGACGATCGGGGCGCCGTGGAGGACGACGCCCGCTGCCTCCATCTCCGCCAGGGCCAGGTCCGTCGTGCGGCGGGACACCCCCGCCGTCAGGTCCAGCAGCACCCGTACGGCCAGCCCGTGCTTGACCGCGTCCAGCGCCGTGAAGTGCACGCAGTAGTCGGTGGTGAGGCCGGCCACGTCGACCTCATGCACCCCGTGCTCGGCCAGCCACGCCGCCAGGCTCACCCCGTCGCCCGAGGCGCCCTCGAAGCCGCTGTAGGCCGCCGTGCGGGCGCCCTTGCTGAACACCTCCTCGACGGCCGCCACGTCCAGCGCCGGGTGGAAGTCGGCGCCCGGGGTGCCCACGACGCAGTGGCGCGGCCAGGTGGCCACGTAGTCGGGGCTCTCGGAGAAGTGCTCGCCCGGGTCCACGTGGTAGTCGCGGGTGGCCACCACGTGGTCGTAGGGATGGTCGGTCACGTGCCGGGTGATCGCCGTGGCCACCTCCGAGCCGCCCGCCACGGCGAGGCTGCCGCCCTCGCAGAAGTCGTTCTGCACGTCAACAATGATCAAAGCGGTGCCCATAAAAAGCACGATACGTCAGGCGAACTCTGTAGGAATCGCCGCGTATCCTCGCCCCAGGTTGAGGGCCTCTTGGGGGAGCGTCGCGATCCGCTCGGCGTGCCGGTCGCGGGCGTCCGCCAGCGGCTCCCGGCCCACGGGCTCGCCGTCGCGCACCAGCTCGCGCAGCAACGGCATGCCCCCCTCGGGCGCCTCGGCCGAGGTGGTGATCAGCTCGGTCTCGGCCCGGCCCTGGTCGTCGAACAGCCGGTACGCGTGCTTGCGCCCGCCGCGCGACGGCTTGCCCACCGAGCGCTTGGCGACCGGCTCCAGCTCGCCCGCGGCGGTCTCGCGGGCCACCAGCTTGTAGACGAGCGCGGCCGTCGGCACCCCGGACCCGGTCACCAGCGACGTGCCCACCCCGTAGCCGTCCACGGGGGCGGCGGCGAGCGCGGCGATGGCGTACTCGTCGAGGTCGGAGGTGACGAGGATGCGCGTGTCGAAGGCGCCCAGCGCGTCGAGCTGCTCGCGGACCTCCTGGGCTGCGGCGGCGAGGTCGCCCGAGTCGATGCGGACGGCGCCCAGCTTGTTGCCGGCCAGCTCGACGGCGGTGCGCACGGCGTCCGCCACGTCGTACGTGTCGACGAGCAGCGTGGTCTCGGGCCCCAGGGAGGCGATCTGCGCCTCGAACGCCTCGCGTTCCGAGTCGTGCAGCAGCGTGAAGGCGTGCGCGGCCGTACCGGCGGTGGGGACGCCGTACACGTGGCCGGCCATGAGGTTCGAGGTGGAGGCGAACCCGGCGAGGTAGGCGGCGCGGGCGGAGGCGACCGCGGCCCGCTCGTGGGTGCGGCGCGAGCCCATCTCGATGAGGGGCCGCCCGCCCGCGGCGTTGCGCATGCGCGAGGCGGCCGAGGCGATCGCCGAGTCGTGGTTGAGGATGGACAGGATCATGGTCTCGAGCAGCACCGCCTCGGCGAAGGTGCCCTCGACGACCATGATCGGCGAGGCGGGGAAGTACAGCTCGCCCTCGGCGTATCCGCAGATGTCGCCCGAGAAGCGGTACTCCGCCAGGAACTCCAGGGTTGACGCGTCGACCACGCGGTGCTCCCGCAGGAAGGTGAGTTGTTCCTCACCGAAACGGAAGTGTTCCAGCTCGTCGAGGACGCGGCCCGTCCCGGCGACCACGCCGTAGCGCCTGCCGCCGGGAAGATGCCGGGCGAACACCTCGAAAACGGCCCGCCTTTGGGCGGCGCCGCTTCGCAGAGCCGCCTGCAGCATCGTCAGCTCATAGTGATCAGTCAGCAACGCGGTGCTCATGGGCAATGTCACGACTCGAAGACTACGGCGGAGGTAGGGCAGGATGGTGAATGTGGGTAGCACCGCTCCAATCGCCGTCGAGCGTCCGTCATCGGACGTCCGGCCCGATCTGCCTTGGGTGACGATCGTCTGGAACGACCCGGTGAACCTCATGTCCTACGTGACGTTCGTGTTCCAGACCGTCTTCGGCTACACCCGCGAGAAGGCCGAGAAGCTCATGCTGGACGTCCACCACAAGGGCAAGGCCGTCGTGTCCAGCGGCACGCGCGAAGAGATGGAGCGCGATGTGCAGATTCTCCACTCCTACGGCCTGTGGGCGACGGTCCAGCCGGACTCGATCAAGTGAGGCGGCGCGCGTGAGCTCGGGGTTCTCGTCGAAGGGCGGCGTGGTCGTCGCCGAGTTCGAGGCGCCGGAGGTGGCGATCCTGCGCTCGCTGGTGGAGCTGGTGCTCGGCCTGGTCGAGCCGGGGGAGACCGGCGACGACCCGCTGGAGCGGGCCCTCGGCATCGGCGCCGGCGAGGCGCCGTCCGACCCGGTGCTGGCGCGGCTGTTCCCCTCGGCGTACGAGGACACGGACGACGCGGCGGAGTTCCGCCGCTACACCGAGGCGACGCTGCGCGACGGCAAGCGCGCCGACGCGCGCACCATGCTCGACACGGCCCGGCCCGGACGCACGGAGCTGACGCCCGAGCAGGCCCAGGCGTGGCTGCGCGCGCTCAACGACGTCCGGCTGACCCTCGGCGTGCGGCTGGAGGTGACGGAAGAGGTCCACGAGGAGATCGCGACGATGTCCGAGGACGACCCCCGCTACCCCGCCTACGTGACCTACGACTGGCTCACCTACCTCCAGGACACCCTGGTCCGGGCCCTCTGGTAGCTTCCGGGCATGCTGACGATCTCGCAGACACTCGTGGACCGGATCATCGCCCACGCGCGTGCCGATCACCCCGACGAGGCGTGCGGTGTGATCGCGGGGCGCGGCGGCGTGCCGGAGCGTTTCGTCCCGATGGAGAACGCCGAGCGCTCGCCCACCTTCTACCGTTTCGACTCGATGGAGCAGCTGCGCGTCTGGCGCGAGATGGACGACCGTGACGAGGAGCCGGTCGTGATCTACCATTCGCACACGGCGACCGAGGCGTACCCGTCGCGCACCGACATCTCGTACGCCTCCGAACCCGACGCCCACTACGTGCTCGTCTCGACCCGGGACGAGCTTGACGTGGAGTTCCGTTCCTTCCGGATCGTCGACGGAGTCGTCTCCGAGGAAGAGGTAAGGTTCATCCCATGATGGTCCGGCCGGTGCAGAGCTTCCTCTTCGCGCACACCCCGGCTGTCGTCGTCTACGACTGTCGCTGACCTGGAATTCGCATCCAGCCGTCGGCGTTGCCGCCGATGGGACGACCTGACCTGAGGAGACTGAGCGAGATGGCCATCGAGGTTCGCATTCCGACCATCCTGCGTACCTACACCGGCGGCGCCAAGGCCGTGTCCGCCGAGGGCGCCACCCTCGACGAGCTGATCAGCAACCTGGAGTCCGCCCACCCCGGCATCAAGGAGCGCCTGGTCGACCAGGGCAACCTGCGCCGGTTCGTCAACGTCTACCTGAACGACGAGGACGTCCGTTTCCTCGGCGGCCTCGGCACCCAGGTCTCCGACGGTGACACCGTGACCGTCCTCCCGGCCGTCGCCGGCGGGTGACATGCGTTTCGATTCGCTGATCGAGTCGGTGGGTCGTACCCCTCTGGTCGGGCTGCCCCGGCTCTCGCCCGCGCCTGACGTGCGTGTCTGGGCGAAGCTGGAGGACCGCAACCCGACCGGCTCGATCAAGGACCGTCCGGCGCTGTGGATGATCGAGCAGGCCGAGAAGGACGGGCTGCTGACCCCCGGCTGCACGATCCTGGAGCCGACCAGCGGCAACACCGGCATCTCGCTGGCCATGTCCGCCAAGCTCAAGGGCTACCGGCTGATCTGCGTCATGCCGGAGAACACCTCCGAGGAGCGCCGCCAGCTCCTGCGCATGTGGGGCGCCGAGATCATCTCGACGCCGGCGGCGGGCGGCTCCAACGAGGCCGTGCGCCGGGCCAAGGAGCTCGCCGCGGCCAACCCGTCGTGGGTGATGCTCTACCAGTACGGCAACCCGGCCAACTGGCGCTCCCACTACGAGACGACCGGCCCGGAGATCCTGGAGGACCTGCCGACGGTCACCCACTTCGTCGCCGGGCTCGGCACCACCGGCACGCTCATGGGCGTCGGGCGGTTCCTGCGCGAGCGGGTGCCCGACGTGAAGATCGTGGCGGCCGAGCCCCGCTACGGCGAGCTGGTCTACGGCCTGCGCAACGTCGACGAGGGCTTCATCCCCGAGCTGTACGACGAGTCGGTGCTGACCACCCGCTACTCGGTGGGCTCGGCCGACGCGCTGCGCCGCACCCGCGAGCTGCTCGCCGGAGAGGGCATCTTCGCCGGCGTGTCCACCGGCGCCGCCCTGCACGCGGCGCTCGGGGTGGCCGCCAAGGCGGTCAAGGCGGGGGAGCGGGCCGACGTGGTGTTCGTGGTGGCCGACGGCGGGTGGAAGTACCTGTCGACGGGCGCGTACGAGGGCACGCTCGACGAGGCGGAGGAGCGGCTGGAGGGCCAGCTCTGGGCGTGAGACGCCCCCCTGAACACGAAGGCGGCCGGCGTGGAGCCGGCCGCCTTTCGCGTGCGTGATCCCGTGAGGGTCAGTTGAACAGCAGTCGCAGCGAGAACGTCGCCTCCGTGTCGGTCTGCGTGCCGCTCAGGCCGACCGCGCGCAGCACCTGGGCGTTGGCCTTCTCCTCGCCCTCCATGCCCTGCAGGTAGTACTTCTCCACCTTGTCCAGGTCGACGAAGAGCGCGAACGTGGCCTTGTCGGGGTCCGGGACGGCTGTGGTGAAGGTCTCGCTGTCGCCGAGCGTGCCGTCCTCGGCGAGCTTCTTGGCGTACTCGTCGGTGGTGGCCAGCGTGAACGTGCCGTCACCGGCGACCTTGGCGACCTTGGGCGCGGGCTGGCCGCTGGAGGTCATGGCCTTCTCGACCTTGTCGAAGACGGCCTGCGCCTTGGCGGGGTCGGTGACGATGCGGACGCCGCCCTTGATCTGGTCGCTGTCGAGGCCCTCGCTGTCCACGGCCACCGTGAGGTTCTTGCCGAGGAACGTGGCCAGGTCGTCGGGGAGCTGGAGGCCGTAGGTCTGCTTGGCCTGCTCGACGAACTGCTTGAACTCCGCGCCGCCGGGGGTCGCCGCCATGGACTTCTCGATCTCGGCCCACTTCTTGGTGACGATCTGGTCGAGGCCCGAGATGGACAGCGCGCCGGCGGTGGAGGCGGGCAGCGTGCTCAGCTTGGCGCCCTCCAGGTCGCCGTCCACGAGGCCCTCGGCGCCGCGGACCACGCCCGCCAGCTCGGCGTACGCGCTGTCGAAGCGGAGCGCGCCGGCGAACCGGGCGTTCTTCACCTGCTCCAGCGCCTTGGCCTGCTCGGCGGTCATGTCCGTGGTGGCCAGCTTGCCGATCTCGCCGAGGCGGGCCCAGAAGGACAGCACGCCCTGCTCGCCCACGGCGTCCAGGTCGTCGGAGAAGTCGGCGGCGGTGGCCAGGCTGCCGGACTCGGCGGCGTACTTGTCGGCCTTGGCCTGCTCGTCGGTGAGCAGCGCGTAGTCGTCGCGGAAGGCGATGCCGTACTTGTCCTTGCCCATCAGCTTGGCGATGCCGGCCTTGGCCGCGTCCTCGTCCTTCACCTGGACGGCCACCGCGAAGTCCGGCTCCTTGCCGGCCGCCGCCGGCGGCATCACGGCCACGCCGATGCGGCTGCCGAGCCACGGGTCCACGTCGCGGGCGAAGTCCATCTTGGCCAGGCTGCTGTCGTCCTTCTTGAGGGTGTTGAACAGGGCCTGGCGCGGGTCCTCGCCGGTGAACGCGTCCTTGGTCACGGAGAACTTGCGGCCGATCTGGAACAGCGCCAGCTTCTGGCCGGCCGCCGGGTCCAGGTCGAGACGGGCGTAGGCGATGGCGTTGGGCGGCAGCACCTCGTGCGGCTGCGTGCCGCCGCCGCCGATCGCGCCCACGGCCCAGACGGCGCCGCCGCCGAGCAGCACCACGGCCAGGGCGGCGGCCACGGCGATGATCCAACCCTTGCGGCTCTTGCCGGCCGGCTGCGCGGGACCGAACCCGTCGGGCCCCTGCTGCTGCCATCCCTGCTGGGCGTAAGCGTGCTGCTGGCCGTAACCCTGCTGGTCCTGCTGGCCGTAGCCCTGCTGCCCATAGCCCTGCTGGCTCTGCTGGCCGTAGCCCTGCTGGAGGTGTTCCTGCTGGCCGTAGCCGGGCTGCTGCTGGCCGTACGGCTGCTGGCCGTAGCCGGCCTGCTGGCTGAAGGCGGCCTGGCCGTGGTCGGGCTGGCCGTACGCGGGCTGGCCGTAGGACTGCCCGTACCCGGGCTGCTGTCCCGAGGACGCCTGCTCTCCGTACGGGGCCTGCTGGCCGTACTGACCGCCCGCGTACGGCTGCTGCGGCGGGTACGGCTGGCCGAGCGGCGTGGTCGGCGGGTTGGGGGACTGCTCCTGACTCCAGCGGTACGCCGTCGTCCGATCAGGATCCTGGCCACGAGGGGGATTATTCGCAGACATCACTCAACTCACAATGTGGACTTTTGACCACAGGAAAGGTAGCTGATGTTGCTGTACGGGCGCTTGCAATGCACTGAAGACGGCCGCCGGATGCCGGGGCACGAACGTGCCTCCCGCGTACACCCCCGGCCCACCCTGTAGCTGTGCTGACCGTTTCCCCTGGTAGGTCCGCTGACATCGGGATGGCGTAGAGTGTGCGGGCTACTAGAATATAGTTCGGTACCGTGTGAGGCAGGGCTGATGACCAAGTTCGACGAGGCCACGCAGGCGATCAGGGTCGACGAGACCACCTATGACGTCTGCCTCGACCCCGGCTACGCCATCGGCGGGCCGCTCAACGGCGGCTACCTGATGGCCGTGCTCCTGCGGGCCGTGGTGGACTCCTCGCCGTTCGAGCACCCGGTGAGCACCACCGCGCAGTTCCACCGTTCCCCGGCCGCCGGCCCGGCGCGGGTCCGGGTCGAGCAGCTCAAGGCGGGCCGCACGGTCGCCTTCACCCGGGCCTCGCTCGTCCAGGAGGGCGTCAGCCAGATCGAGGCGCTGGTGACGACCGCCACACTCCAGGACGACGAGCCCACGTATGCCGATGAAACCGGATATGTCATGCCGCGACCCGAAGCCTGTGTCCGGCTGCCCGACCCCAAGCCCGAGTCCGGCATGACGCTCAACGCCCAGCTCGACATGCGCTTCGACCCGCCCACGATCGGCTGGCTGAGCGGCCGCCCGACGGGCAGGCCCGAGTCACGGGCGTACTTCCGGATGGCCGAGCCCCAGGACCCCGACCCGTACGTGCTCGCCCTCGCGGTCGACGCGCTCCCGCCCGTGGTCTTCTCCGCCGGAGCGCGCGGCTGGGCGCCCACCGTGGACCTGACCTGGCACCTGCGCGCCCTGCCCGCCCCCGGCTGGCTCACGCTCATCGGCAGCGGCCGGCTCGTCTCCGGCGGCTGGTTCGACGAGGAGGTCGAGGTGCGCGACTCCCGCGGCCGGCTCGTCGCGCAGTCCCGGCAACTGGCGCGCGTGGGACGGGGGTGACACGAACGCAGTGTGAGCATTCTTACGCAGTGCGCAGGACGCGGGTCGCCTACCCTCTGAAACGTGCCGGACACGAGCATTGGGATCTTCGACAGCGGGGTGGGCGGCCTGACGGTCGCCCGGGCGATCATCGACCAGCTTCCCCACGAGTCCATCACGTATGTGGCCGACACGGCGCGCCAGCCGTACGGGCCGAAGAGCATCGCCGAGGTGCGCGCGTACGCCCTTGAGGTGATGGACCACCTCGTCGCCAACGACGTCAAGATGCTCGTCATCGCCTGCAACAGCGCCAGCGCCGCCGTCCTGCGCGACGCGCGGGAGCGCTACGACGTCCCGGTGGTCGAGGTGATCCAGCCCGCCACCCGCCGCGCGGTGCGGGCCACCCGCACCGGCGAGGTGGGCGTGATCGCCACCCGGGCCACCGTCGCGTCGATGGCCTACCACGACGCCTTCGCCGCCGCCCCCCACGTACGCCTGACCAGCGTGGCCGCCCCACGCCTGGTCGAGTACATCGAACGCGGGGAGACGACGAGCGAGGAGGTCATCGCGGCGGTCCGGGAGTACCTGGCCCCCATCCGCGAGGCCGGGTGCGACACGCTCATCCTCGGCTGCACCCACTACCCGCTCCTCACCGGCGCGATCTCCTATGTCGCCGGCGACGAGGTCACGCTGGTCTCCAGCGCCGATGAGACGGCCAAGGACGTCTATCGGATCCTGCACGACCGTGGCCTGGCGGCCGCAAGCGACGTCACCCCCCGGCACCGCTTCCGCGCCACCGGCGACTCCACGCTGTTCGCCCACCTGGGACGGCGTTTCCTGGGCCCGGAGATCGACGCGGTCGAAGTCACACCGGTGGGGGGTACTACCAGCAACGGAGGCCCACATGAAGGTGACCATCATCGGCTGCTCGGGTAGCTTCCCGGGCCCCGACAGCCCTGCTTCGTGCTACCTGGTCGAGGCCGAGGGGTTCCGGCTGCTGCTCGACTTCGGCGCGGGCGCCCTCGGCGTCCTGCAACGGCACATCGGCCTGTACGACGTGGACGCCATCTGCCTGTCCCACCTGCACGCCGACCACTGCCTCGACATGTGCGGCTACCACGTGGCCCGCACCTACGGCCCCGAGGCGCCCTACCCCCGCGTGCCCGTCATCGCCCCGGCCGACGCCTCGAAGCGGCTGGCCGCCGCGTACGGCATGCCCGACGAGCCGGCGCTGGAGACGGCCTTCGACTTCCGGACGCTGACGCCCGGCAGCTTCGAGGTGGGACCGTTCACGCTGACGGCCCGCCTGGTCAACCACCCCGTCGAGGCGTACGGCTTCCGCGTCTCCCACGGCGACCGGTCGATCGCGTACTCCGGCGACACCGGCGAGTCGGCCGAGCTGGTCAAGCTGGCCGAGGACACCGACCTCATGCTGTGCGAGGCGTCCTTCGTCGACCGTCCCGGGCTGCCCGCCGACCTGCACCTGTCGGGCCGGCAGGCCGCCGCCCACGCGGCCAAGGCCAGGGCCGGCCGGCTGGTGCTCACCCATCTCGTTCCCTGGAACGACCAGGCCACGGTGCTCGACGACGCCTCCCGCGGCGGCTACGGCGGCCCGATCGAGCTGGCGAGGAGCGGCGCCGTCTACGACTTCGCCTGAGAACCCGTCACGGCTCGGCGCGGACCTGGTCGAACTCGCGCATGCGCGGCAGCGGCGAGAACAGCAGCGGCACGAACGACACCAGCCGGCCGCTCATGAACACCCACAGCGCCGTCCGCACGCCGACGTGCTGGGCCACGAGCCCGCCGAGCAGCGCGCCCACCGGCATCGTGCTCCACACGACGAAGCGCACCGTGGCGTTGATCCGGCCCAGCATGCCCTCCGGCGCCACCATCTGCCGGTAGGTGAGCTGGCCGACGTTGTAGAGGATCGCACCCCACGACAGCGCGACCGACGTGATGGTGAAGAACGACACGCGCCAGTCGGCCTGCGTCATCGGGAGCAGCAGGCCGAACGGCGAGGTCACGGCGATGGACAGCCACGTCACCCGGGCGGTGCCGTACCTCGCGAACAGCCGGGTCCCGGTGAGCCCGCCGAGCAGCCCCCCCACCGCGCCCGACATGAGCAGCACGCCGATCACCCCCGGCGCGAGCCCGACCTCGTCGGCGAGGAACAGCACCGACAACCCGAGCACGGCGCTGATGCACAGGTTCGTGCCGGCGGTCGCGGCGACGATCGGCCGCAACAGCCGGTCGCCCCAGACGAACACCAGCCCTTCGCGGATGCCCTGCCACATGCCGCCCTGCCGGTCGTCCGCCGGCACCCGCCGCTCCGGCGTCCTGATCGAGGCGATGAACAGCGCCGAGCCGAGGGAGGCGAGCGCGGTGGCGAGCACCGTCAGCGGTGGTCCCAGCGCCTGCACCAGCACCCCGCCCAGGCTCGGCCCGGCCAGCGCGCCCCCGGAGCGCACGAACTCGAGCTTGGAGTTGCCGCTGCTCAGGCTCTGCTTGTCGACCAGCTCGGGCAGGTACGTCTGGTCGGCCACGTCGTCGAACACCTGGGCCGTGCCCGCCAGCAGCGCCACCACCAGCATCATCCCGATGGACAGCAGGCCGAGCGCGTACGCGATCGGGATGCTGGCCAGCAGCGCGAACCGCAGCAGGTCCGCCGTGATCATGACGCGGCGCTTCGACAGGCGGTCCACCCACACGCCGGCGGGTAACCCGATCGCCAGGAACGCCGCGGTCTGTAAGGCGGACAACAGGCCGACCTCGAACGCGCCCGCGTTCAGGACGAGGACGGCCACCAGTGGAAACGCGACCCGGGAGATGTTTGACCCGAGTTCGTTGGCCACATGTGAGCTGAGGAACCTGATGAAGTCAGGGCTCCGCAACACCCCCGTTGTCATTGCGTAAGGATCCATGTGGTGGACACTTTCGGTCAAGAGCGTCACGGCGCGGAGATAGGGTGAAGTGCATGTCTCGACAGGATGGCCGCGCTCCCGACCAGCTACGCCCGATCACCATAACCCGGCGGTGGCTCGCCCACGCCGAGGGCTCGGTGCTCGTCGAGTTCGGCGGCACGCGGGTGCTGTGCGCCGCCTCGGTCCAGGACAGCGTGCCGCGCTGGCGCCGCGGCAGCGGCCAGGGCTGGGTGACCGCCGAGTACGCCATGCTGCCGCGCGCCACCAACACGCGCAACGACCGCGAGTCGGTCCGCGGCAAGATCGGCGGGCGCACCCACGAGATCTCCCGGCTGATCGGCCGCTCGCTGCGGGCCTGCGTCGACTACAAGGCCCTCGGCGAGAACTCCATCCTTCTCGACTGCGACGTCCTCCAGGCCGACGGCGGCACCCGCACCGCCGCGATCACCGGGGCGTACGTCGCGCTCGCCGACGCCGTCGCCTGGATGCGCGAGCGCAAGATGTGCCCGGGCGACCCGCTGGTCGGCTCCGTCTCGGCCGTCTCGGTCGGCGTCGTCGGCGGCGTGCCGCTGCTCGACCTCTGCTACACCGAGGACGTGGCCGCCGAGACCGACATGAACGTCGTGATGACCGGCTCCGGCAGCTTCGTCGAGGTGCAGGGCACGGCCGAGGGCGCCCCGTTCGACCGCGGCGCGCTCGACCGGCTGCTCGACCTGGCCGCGGCCGGCTGCGAGGAGCTGACGCTGATCCAGACGGAGGCGCTCGGCCGATGAAGATCGTGCTCGCCACCCGCAACCCGGGCAAGATCGCTGAGCTGCGCCGCATCCTGGCCGGGTTCGACATCGTGGGGCTGGAGGAGTTCCCCTCGATCGGCGAGGTCGCCGAGACCGGGGTCACGTTCGAGGAGAACGCCCTGCTCAAGGCGCACGCCGTCGCCCAGGGGTCCGGGCTGCCCGCGGTGGCCGACGACTCCGGCCTGTGCGTCGACGTGCTGAACGGCATGCCGGGCGTCTTCTCGGCCCGCTGGTCCGGCCGCCACGGCGACGACCAGGCCAACCTCGACCTGCTGCTGGCGCAGGTCTCCGACGTCCCCGCCGACCTGCTGACGGCCCACTTCGCGTGCGTGGCGGCGCTGGCGCTGCCGTCGGGGGAGACACGCGTGGTCGAGGGCGACCTGCCCGGGCGGCTGCTCGCCACGCCGCGCGGGTCCAACGGGTTCGGGTACGACCCGATCTTCGTGCCCGACGGCGAGACCCGGACGACGGCGGAGATGGCGCCCGAGGAGAAGGACGCGATCAGCCACCGGGGCCGCGCCTTCCGCGCCCTCGCCCCGCTGGTGCGCGACCTGCTCTCGCCGTCCGCCTGACGCGCCTCCTCCTGACGCGGCTTCGGCGGGCGCGACTCACCGGGGTCCCGTAACCGGCGTGTAAGAACCGGACGGCGCGGCCGGGCATAGCGTCGGAACCGTGCAGAGGACAGACAGGGCGCCCGCGTGGACGGGCCCGCTCGCGGGGCTGACGGCCGGAGCGGTCGCGCTCGGGGTCGCCCAGCTCGTGGCCGGGATCGTCGGGCCGAGGACGTTCCCCGTGGTGGCGGTCGGCGACGGGGTGGTCGATCTGACGCCCGCGCCGGTCAAGGACTTCGCGATCAACGCGTTCGGGGCCAACGACAAGACGGTCCTCGTCGGGGGCGTGCTCGTGGTGGTGGCCCTGATCGCCGCCGCCCTGGGGATCGCGGCCCGGCGGCGGCCGGTGTACGGCGACGCGGGGCTGGCGGCGTTCGGCGCCGTGGGGGTGCTGGCGGTGCTGACCCGGCCGGGGGCCGGGATCGTGGGGGTGGTGCCGACGGTGGCGGGCGTGGCGGCCGGCATGTGGATCCTCCGGACGCTCGTACGGCGTGCGGGTCTCGCCTCCCCGGTGCCCGCCGCGGAGGTGCCCGAATCGGATCGGGCGCCCGCCGTGCAGGTTCCCGGTGCGGACGAGATGGCGGCCGCGGACCGGACGGATCCCGGTGGGACGTCGGCGCCGGGGCCGGAGATCGAGAGACCCGCGGTGATGCGGCCCGGGGCGTACGGAGCCGGCGGGTTCGACCGGCGCAGACTGCTCACCGGTGTCGCGGGCGGAGTGGTGGTGGCGGGAGCGGCCACCGTTCTCGGACGGAACCTCGGGAGCCGCGGGGCCGTGGACACCGCCAGGGGAGGCCTGACGCTGCCGGCGCCCGCCACACCCGCGGCGCCGCTGCCCGCCGGGACGGACTTCCGCGTCAACGGCCTGTCGCCCTTCGTCACGAGGAACCGCGACTTCTACCGGGTGGACACCGCTCTCGTCGTTCCCCAGGTGGACCCGCGCGCCTGGCGGCTGCGCGTCCACGGCATGGTCGACCGGCCGATCGAGCTGACCTTCGACGACCTGCTCAGGCGTCCCCTCACGGAGGCCGACATCACGTTGACCTGCGTGTCCAACCCGGTCGGCGGCGAGTACATCGGCAACGCCCGCTGGCTCGGCGTCCGCATGGCCGACGTGCTGCGCGAGGCCGGGCTCCGGTCCGGCGCCGACATGCTCCTGTCCACCTCCGAGGACGGCTTCACCTGCGGCACCCCGGTGGACGTGGTCATGGACGGGCGTGACGCGCTGTTCGCCGTGGCCATGAACGGTGAGGTGCTGCCCGTGGACCACGGCTTCCCCGTGCGGCAGGTGGTGCCTGGGCTGTACGGGTACGTCTCGGCCACCAAGTGGGTGGTGGACGTGAAGGTGACGCGCTTCGACCGGGACGAGGCGTACTGGACGCCGCGCGGCTGGGCCGCCAAGGCGCCGATCAAGACCCAGTCGCGTGTCGACCTGCCCCGGCAGGGAGCCAGGCTGCGCCCGGGCCGTACGACGATCGCCGGGGTCGCCTGGGCGCAGCACACGGGGATCGAGGCCGTGGAGGTGCGCGTGGACCGCGGGGAGTGGCGGCGGGCGCGCCTCGCCGCGGTGCCCGGGCCGGACACGTGGCGGCAGTGGGCGCTCGACTGGGACGCCGCGCCGGGCCGCCACACGATCGAGGTACGGGCCACCGACGCCGCGGGCCGTACCCAGGCGGAGCAGCAGGCGCCGCCCGCCCCGGACGGTGCGACGGGCTGGCACACGATCACGGTCCAGGTCGCCTGACGGTCCGCGCTGTCCCGCTTCTCCGCGTTTGTGCAGGTAAGGCGGGCGGATCGTGGCGGCCGAACTTGCCGAGTGCCCCTCCTGGCCGGGACGGCGGCCCTACGATCGGCGTCGAGCACGACAGGAGGCAGGACGTGACCCGCGACCGCAAGTCCCGCGCCCGGTGGGTCCTTCCCGAAGGGCGCTACGACCCGGTGGTGGGGGACGGCGTGCGATGGCGCGACTACGAGCGCGCCGCCGCCCCCACCCCATCCGACCCCGGCCCGGCCGCGCCGGACCCGCGATCGCCGGCCCTCGCCGTGCTGCTGGGGGAACGCCCGCCGGACACCGGCGCTCCACCGGACGCCGGCCCTCCAGGTGTGGCGACGCCGGACTTCGGCCTTGCGAGCGTGACGGCGCCCCCTGACGGGTCGTCGTCCCCGCCTGCCATGCCCTCGGACAGGTGGGCGTCTTCGTCCGAGGTGCCGCCTGACGGGTGGCCGCCTCCGGCGCCACGGGAGACGGCCCCCATGCCCGCCGGCCCACTCGCGCCCGCATGGCCGGACGCGCCGGCAGGGTTCACCCGCTCGGACACGTCCGCGGCCCCTTCGCCCGCGCGACCGGAGGCGAACGTGGCCCCGTCGTCTGCGCGATCGGATGCGTGCGCGGGCCCATCGCCTGTGTGGCCCGAGGCGGCGGAGGCGTCCTTCGTTCCCGCCTCGCCCTCGCCGCCCGCCCGACCTGGTGCGGCGGCCATGACGCCCCCCGCGGGGCGTGGCGCGCCCCGAGACGCCCGCACAGGCGACCCCGCCGGCAGGGACCCCTGGGAAGTCCCCGCGACCGATCGAACGAGGGACACCGCGACGGACCGCACGAGGGACCCTGCGCGTGACACCGCGACGGACCTCACCACGGCCCCCGCGAGAGACCTCATCAGGGACCCCACGAGAGACGCCTCGCGGGACAGAACGCCGGACGCTGCGCGGGATGACGTTCGGCACGCTGTGCGGGATGACGTTCGGGACGCTGCGCGGGACGACGTACAGGCGGCCGGGTGGGCGACACCCGCTCACCGACCACCCACAGGCCCCGCCGGGTGGGCGGCGGCGGCCGGGGGAGACCCGGGCCGGCCCGTGGCCGCCCCCGACTGGTTCGACGGGCCCGCCAGGCCGCCGCGGCTGGCCGACTGCCGCCCGTACGGCACCGCGGGAGGGCTGGCGCGTCCCGACCCGCAGGTCGAGCACGACCTGCGCCGGGCCGTCCCGCCCGGCACACGCTTCCCCGACCCGCGCGGCACCTGGGTGCGGCTCGTCAACGGCGGCGGCCCCGCGGACGACCCGTTCCGGGCCTCCAACGCCGCCGACTGCGCTCTCGCGGTACTGTCCACCTGGCACGGCGAGCCCGCCGCCGCGGCGCCCCGGCATCCCGAGTACGACCGGCTCGGCCGGCCCGTGCTGACCGGCGAGACGGGCGGGGCGGCCCGGATCGAGCGCTGGGTCGGGCACCGGTTCCAGTACGCCGGTCTCGGGCGGCACGCCTACCCGCTGGTGGCTCGGCGGCTGATCGAGGCCGGGCACGGGGCCGCGGCCATCATCGTCGTGCGCTGGCCGGGAGGCGGCTCCCACGCGTGGAACGCCGTGAACTTCGGCGGCGAGGTCATCTGGATCGACGCGCAGCGCGGTCACATGGCGGTCGATCCTCCCTACACGACGGTGACCGGGGTGTTCTGCGTCATCGTCGACCGGTACGGGCGGCCGCGGTGAGCCGCGGCGGGCAGGGGTGAGCGCGGTGGACCTCGACCAGGCCAGGGCGGTGGCGGAAGAGTACTTCAACGGGGTGCGGCCGGTGGACGACCCGGTGCGGGTGGGGGTCCACGGGTTCGGCGAGGGGTACGTCGCGTGGGTCCGCGAGCCCGACCCCGACGACCCGGCCACGCTGCCGGGCACGGTCGGGGGCGGCTGCATCGTGATCGACCGGGTGTCCGGGGAGATCGTGAGCCGTCCCCTGCTCGACCCGGAGACGGTGGCCGAGCTGTGGCCCGGCCGCACCCCTCGCTGAGACTCCGTTCAGCCGCTCGCGAGCGCGCCGACGATCGAGGCGCGGGCCGCGCGCCGCGCCGGCAGCACCGCCGCCAGCACCCCCGCCAGCCCCGACAGCGCCACGAACAGCGCCACCTGCCCGTACGGCACCGCGTACACCGCCCCGTCGATCATGGCTCGTACGGCGGCCCAGCCGAACACCGCGCCCAGCACGACCCCGACGAGCGCCCCGATCAGCCCGAGCACCAGCGCCTCCACCGACAGCATCCGGCGCAGCTGCGGCCGGGTGAGGCCGAGGGCCCGCAGCAGCGCCGACTCCCGGGTCCGCTCGTGGACCGACAGCGACAGCGTGTTGGCGATGCCGAGCAGCGAGATGAGGATGGCCAGCCCCAGCAGTCCCGTGACGATCATCAGCAGCATGTCCAGGGTCTCGTCGAACTCGCCGCGCACCTCGGTCGAACTGGACACCTTGACCGTCGGGTACGCCGCGGTCGCCGCGTCCACCGCCGCCCGGGACTTCTCCGGCGCCACCCCCTCCTTGGCGTCGATCATCACCCGGGAGTCGGGAACCGCGCCGAAGTACCGGTCGAAGGCGCCCTCGGCCACGGTCAGCTCCGGCAGCGCCGACTCGGAGGCGTTCAGGACGGCGACGACGGCGAGCGTGACCGGCCCGGCCCGCCCGGTGGCGACCGACAGGGAGTCGCCGACCCGGACACCGAGCCGGCCGGCCACGTCGTCCGCGACCGCGACCTGGGTGTCGCCGAGGCCGCGCATCGATCCCGCCGTCACGGGCGGGTTCATCGGCCCGCTGTACGTGCCCACCTCGTAGCGGCTCGCGCCGCCCTTCGGCCCGCTCACCTCGGCCTCGGCGAAGCGCACCTGCACCACGGAGGCCAGTTCCGGTCGCCGGCGCAGCTCCTCGCCGACCGAGCGGGGGACGGCGGAGTCGCGCTCCTGGGTGGCCACCAGGTAGTCGATGGGGAACTGGTCGTCGAGCTTGGCGGTCAGCGTCACCCGGGTCGAGGCGGTGAGCACGGAGATGAGCGTCATCAGCGTCACGCCCACGGTCAGCGCGACCGTGGTGGTGGCCGCCCGTCCGGGGTTGCGGCCGGAGTTGTCCACGGCCAGCCGCCCCGGCACGCCGAACAGCCGGGCCGGGACCGCGCCGATGACCGCGCTGAGCGGCCTGACCAGCACGGGCCCGAGGATGAGCACGCCGAGGAACGTCACCGCGCCCCCGGCCATGACCACGATCAGCGACACCTGCTGCCCGGGTTCGAGCACCAGCGCGCCGAACCCGGCCAGGCCCAGACCGGCCAGCAGGAAAAGGCTCGCGGCGAGCACCCGGATCAGGCCGGTGCGGAACACCTGCTCCTCCACCTGCGTGCGCAGCGCCGCCACCGGCGCGACCCGCGTGGACGTGCGAGCCGGGAGCACCGCCGAGCCGACGGTGACGAGCAGGCCCACGGCCAGCCCGATGGCGATCGTGCCCGGCGCCAGCCGCACGGAGGCGCCGGTCGGCAGCGGCGCCTCCAGAGCGTCCAGGATCGCGAGCGTCGACGCGCCCAGCCCGTACCCGGCGAGCAGGCCGAGCACGGACGACAGCAGCCCGATCACCGCCGACTCCAGCAGCACCGAGCCGAACACCTGGCCCCGCGTCGCGCCGATGCAGCGCAGCAGCGCCATCTCCCGGGTGCGCTGCGCGACCAGGATCGTGAACGTGTTGTAGATGACCAGCGCCGCCACCAGCATGGACACCAGCCCGAACATGAGCAGTCCCACGGTCAGCGCCTTGGTCTCGACGCCGGCCTGCCGGGCGAGCCGTTCCGCGAGCTGCTCACCGGTGACGACCTGGCGGCCGGAACCGCCCGCCACCGCGGCGACCGCCGTCCGCAGCCGCGCCGGGTCGGCGCCCGCGACGTCGATCTCGCGGAAGCCCTTCTCGCCCGTCATCCGCTGCGCCATGGCCGGGGTGAAACCCACGACGCCGGTGTAGGCGAGCTCCTGGTCCACGCCCGGGTCGAGGAGACCGACCAGCCTGAACATCCGTTTGCGGCCCTGGGGGTCCAGCACGGTGATCGTGTCGCCGGCCTTGAGCCCCTGGGCCTTGGCGGTGTTCTCGTCGAGCACCGCCGCCTGGTCGTCGGAGCCCGGACCCGTTCCGGAGACGATCACGGCCCGGCTCAGCGGCCCGGACGCGATCGAGAGGGCGGTCGTCGGCGCGTTGCCGGCCGTCTTGCCGTCCTTGCCGATCAGCGGCGCCGGCCCGCGGACGACGCCCTGCGCGTCCGTGACGCCCGGCACGGCCCGTATCTTGTCCAGCAGCGTCGCGGGCAGCCGGCTGTCCGGCCCCTCGGCCAGCACGGCCACGCCGACCTTGCCCGCCTCGGCCGTCACCTTCTGCGCGAAGCCGGCCTCGATGGTGTCCGTCAGCACGAACGTGCCCGCGATGAACCCCACGCCCAGCGTGATCGCCAGGGACGTGAGCAGCAGCCTGAGCCGGTGCGCCCGCAGCCCGGCCAGCGTGGTCCTCAGCATCTCAGCCTTCCAGCTTCATGAGCGTGTCGAGCACCGACTGAGGCGTGGGCGCGGCCAGCTCCGTGACCAGCTCGCCGTCGCGGAGGAACACCACGCGGTCCGCGTACGCGGCGGCCACCGGGTCGTGCGTGACCATGACGATCGTCTGCCCCAGCTCCCGCACGGAGGCGCGCAGGAACGACAGCACCTCGGCGCCGCTGCGCGAGTCCAGGTTGCCGGTCGGCTCGTCCGCGAAGATCACCTGCGGCTTGCTGATGAGCGCCCGCGCCACGGCCACGCGCTGCTGCTGGCCGCCGGACAGCTCCGTCGGCCGGTGGCCGAGGCGGTCGCGCAGGCCGACCGTCTCCACGACCCGGTCGAACAGCACCTGGTCGGCCTGGCGGGCCGCGATCTCCAGGGGGAGACGGATGTTCTGCTCGGCGGTCAGCGTCGGCAGCAGGTTGAACGCCTGGAACACGAAACCGATCCGCTCCCGGCGCAGCAGCGTCAGCCGTTTGTCGCTCAGGCCGGTCAGCTCCACGGCGCCGATGCGCACGGTCCCCGACGTGGCCGTGTCCAGCCCGGCCAGGCAGTGCATCAGCGTGGACTTGCCCGAGCCGGACGGGCCCATGATGGCCGTGAACGCGCCGGTCTCGAACGTCACGTCCACCTCGCGCAGGGCGTACACCTTCGCGTCGCCCTGGCCGTACACCTTGGTCAGGCCCCGCGCCACGACGGCGGGGGCGGCCCGGCGCCGGCTCCCTGTCTCGGTCTCGGTGATGGTCACGTTCGCTCCTTCGAGGGGTTGGGGGAACGCGACTCACGCTATGGGCGAGATGTGTGGGGAAAATGGGCCCTGAGGAGGGATTTCGTATAAGCCGCCAGATGACGGCGGTCAACCTTTCGGCCGATGGGACGGCACGACGAGCCCCGCCTCGTACGCGTACACGACGGCCTGCGCCCGGTCCCGCAACCCCAGCTTGGCCAGCACCCGCCCCAGGTGCGTCTTCACGGTCGCCTCCGCCACCTCCAGCGCGGCGGCGATCTCCAGGTTCGACAGGCCGCGGGCCACCATCAGCAGCACCTCGCGCTCGCGCGGCGTCAGTCCGGCGTCGTCGGGCGGCACCTGGTCCGGGAGGTTCGCGGCGAACCGGTCGAGCATGCGTCGCAGGGTGCTCGGCGCCATGACCGCGTCCCCGGCGTGCACGGCCCTGATCGCGTTCACCAGGTCGTCCGGCGGCACGTCCTTCAGCAGGAACCCGGACGCCCCCGCCTTCACGGCCGCGAACGCGTACTCGTCGAGGTCGAACGTCGTCAGGATGAGCACCTTGGGGCCGCGGATCCGGGCGGTCGCCTCGACGCCGTCCATGCCGGGCATCCGCACGTCCATGAGGACGACGTCCACGTCCGTGCCGCGCAGCACCTCCAACGCCCGCGCGCCGTCGCCCGCCTCGGCCACCACCTCGATGTCGGGCTGCGCCCCGAGCACCATCCTGAACCCGGCCCGCAGCAGCCGCTGGTCGTCGACCAGCATCACCCGGATGCGCGGGCTCCCGGCGCCGCTCATCAGGCGGCCCGGCCGACGGGAACGGGCAGCCGGGCCAGCACCTCGAACCCGCCGCCCGGGCGCGGCTCCGCCGACACCGCCCCGCCGTACATGCCGACCCGTTCGCGCATCCCGATCAGCCCGTGCCCGTCGTGGCTGCGCGGCGCCGCGGCCCCCCGCCCGTCGTCGCTCACCCGCACCACCAGCTCCGCCCCGCCGTACGTCAGCTCCACCAGCGCCCGGACGCTGGGCCCGCCGTGCTTGAGCGCGTTCGTCAGGGCCTCCTGGATGATGCGGTAGACGGCGAGCTGCTGGCCCTCCGGCAGGTCGCACGGCGGGCCCGTCACCCGCAGCCGCGCCGGGACGCCCGCGCCCCGCACCAGCTCCTCGAGCTGCGCGAGCCCCGGCTGGGGCGTGTAGTCGGTGCCGGTGGCGCCGTCCCCGCCGTCCTCGGGGTCCGCGCGGAGCACGCCGACCAGCCGCCGCATCTCGGCCAGCGCGTCACGGCCGGTCCGGGAGATGTCCCGCACGGCCTGGCGGACCTGCTCGGGGTCACGGTCGATCATGTAGCCGGCGCCGTCGGCCTGGACCACCATCACGCTGACGTTGTGGGCCACCACGTCGTGCAGCTCCCGGGCGATCCTCGCCCGCTCGGCCGTGGCGGCCAGCCGCGCCTGCTGGTCGCGCTCGCGCTCGGCCCGCTCGGCGCGTTCCTCCAGGCCCTCCAGGTAGCGGCGGCGCGTGTTCGCGTACAGGCCGGTCAGCCAGGTGGTCACGACGAAGATGGAGCCGCTGAAGAACATGCTGAACGAGACCGTCCGCCAGTGCACCAGCACCAGGTACACGCCCAGCTCGGCGATCAGCCCGGCCGCCAGCGCCCACCGGAACGCGCACCCGTAGGCCACCGACCACAGGGCCACCAGCACGGAGATGTTCGCCGGGACGGGGTCGAAGCCGAGCGCCCACTGCCCGAAGGAGACGAGCGCCACGGCCGCGAACGTCTCCAGCGGCCTGCGCCGCTGCCACAGCAGCGGGACGATCAGCAGGGCCGACAGGACCACGTATCCGGCCAGGTGAAGCTGCGCGCCGGAGCCCACGGCGGTGCCCGTCGCATACGGCCGGGCGGTCACCAGAGCCAGCACCGCGAGGGGCGCCCCCCGGAGGGCGTCCATCACCTTGGCGTGGCGCTTGGACCACGCATGTACCCTGCCGAACACATCCATACGATATGTATGGATTGCTGGGGCTGTGTCCGCCTGAAGGTGGAAGTCGGTGTACGACCCAGGTCTGACATGCGTCCCGGTCCTACGCCACCCTCGTCTTACGCCAGCCTTACGGCCTCATGGGCATAGTTGACCTTGGGAGCGCCCCATATGGGGCAGTAAAGGGAGATCGTGATGGCGGATCATGATCGCGAAGTTGGGTCGCGCGGCGACGAGGAAGCGCCGCGCGACCCGGTCCCCGGAGCGCAGCCACCCCCCTCCGCCTCGCCTCCCTCTTCGGGCGCTTCTTCGTTGGACGCACCGTCTGAGCGCGCTCATCCCGGGGGCGGTCCTTCCGGGGCGCCTTCTGAGGGGGTTCATCCCGGAGGCGGCCCCTCCGCGGCGGCTCCCACGGCGGCGCACGCGGGTCCCGGCTGGGGCCCTCTGCCGGGGTCTCCGCGACCGGACACCTCCTTCCGCGACTTCCTGCGCCAGAAGCCGGCCCAGATCCTCGGCGCGGGCCTCATCGGCCTGATCGTCGGCGGCCTGCTGGGCGGTACGGCCGTGGCGCTGGTCGTCGGCGTCACCCACCACGACCGGGCCGTCCAGTGGGCCCCCCGGCTCGGCTGGGACCCCTACCACGACTGGGAGCGCATGCCCCGCGCCTACCCGGATTGCCGCCCCGCCCCGGGCGGGACGTACTGCCGCTACGGCGCCCCGTACCCGCCGGCGCCCTCGATCGTCCCCGTGCCCTCGGTCGCCCCGGTGCCGCCGTCCGCGCTTCCCGCCACCCCGGTCCCGACCCCTCCGGGTGTCCAGACGCCCACCCCGATCCAGACCCCCACCCCGATCCCGACACGCACGGGCTGACCGCCGAGGGGGCGCGCACCGGGCGCGTCGAGCGACGAGTGTCCCGGAGGAGGCCTCCGGGACGAGATGTAGGGCCGGTGGGATTCGAACCCACACTTACAGCCACCTAAAGACTGCGCCTCTGCCATTGGGCTACGACCCCTTGGTCGCCTTTCCCCGACCGGCGTAATTGTCGGTCTGGGAGTGGCAATTCGGGCAGAGGAAGCGCAGGTTCTCCAGGCGATTGTCGAGCCAATTTCCGTTCATATGGTCGACATGGAGCGTAAGCGGCTTTCCCTGCCACGTCCCGTCAATCCTACAGGCTGCGCACGCGTAGGGAACCCCGGGTTAGCGCCGGCGCCTTCTCGCGTATCGACTCCGGCGGGCGCAGCACGAGAATCTGCTCGTACGGCCTTACGCTGTCGGAGCGCTTCCCCCGGCCGTGGGCACGGCCCACGAAGTGGGAGGTGTCGATGCCGTAGTGCCTGAGGCGGCGGCTGATGTGCGCATGGCTGCCGCCGGTCCACTTGACGCCGAGACGGCGAAGCACATCGGCCACGCTCAGAGAAGCCGCCGCCGCCTCCAGCATCTCGCGCGTGTACTTGATATAAGCCGCCATGACCGGAGCATAGGAAAGGACGCTGACATTTCCCGGCCGGCTCTACGTTCTGCGGAATTTGTCGCGATCTTTCGGTATGTCGTACCGGAATGAAGCGGATGGCGCATGGCGGCGACGACGCGGGCCCCGGGGAAGGGCCCGCGGGCCGTGGTGGTCAGGAGAGGCCGAGCTTCTTCTTCAGGGACGCGACGTGCCCCGTGGCCTTCACGTTGTAGAGCGCCTGCTCGATCTTTCCGTCGGCGTCGATGACGAAGGTCGAGCGGATGACGCCGACGACCTCCTTGCCGTACAGCTTCTTGGTGCCGTACGCGCCGTACGCCTGGTGGATCTCCAGCTCCGGGTCGGACAGCAGCGGGAACGTCAGCGCGTCGCGCTCCACGAACTTGTCCAGCTTGGCGGGCTTGTCCTTGGACACGCCGAGCACGACGAATCCTTCGCCGGTGAGCTGCGCGAGGTTGTCGCGAAAGTCGCACGCCTGCTTGGTGCAGCCCGGCGTCATCGCGGCCGGGTAGAAGTAGAGGATCACGCGCTTGCCGCGGAAATCTCCCAGGGAGACGGTGTTTCCGCCCGCTGCGGGTAGCGTGAACTCGGGCGCGGCGTCGCCGGGCGCGAGCTTGGTTTCGGTCATGGGTCCTCCTGAGTACGTCCAGCAAAACCTACCGGGCCGGCATGCCGTCCGCCCGCCGTGCCGTACGCGGTGCCGACCTGACAGACTGATCACGACCAGAGCCGACGCGCTCGTGCGGGCCGCGGAGCGGGCACCCGGAGCGGGCACCCGGAGCGGGCGTGGCCGACACGAGCGTGGTCGAAAGGAGAGCCATGGCAGACACCGATCCCGACGAGCTGGAGCGCCGGATCGCTCAGACCCGGGCGGAGCTGGCGCAGACGGTCGACGCCATCGCCGACCGGGTGAGCCCCAAGCGGGTGAAGGAGCGTACGGTCGCCGATGTGAAGGCGCGGGCCGGGTACTTCGTCGCGTCCGTGGGCGACGCGCTGGGAGTGACGCAGCGGCCGGCGCCGGGCGACGACTCGGAGCGGTCGTGGGACGACGAGCCGCCCGAGCTGGGTCCCGTCCTGATCGGGGTGGGGGCCGTGCTGGTGCTGAGTGCCGCGATCATGCTCTGGCGGCGCCGCCGCCGCTGAGCGGCCGCCTCGCCTGACCTGACCTGACCTGTCCGTCCGCCGCCGGGGGTGGGCCCCCGGCGGCGGCGTGCCGGTCGGCGTCAAAGGTGGCGTCAGAGGTGTCGCGGTCAGTGGTGGTGTCAGAGGTGTCGCGGTCAGAGGAAGGTCTTGCCCTCGCCGCGGTACGTCGGGACCGTGCCGACGAGGTCGTCCCCCTCGATGAGGTGCAGCGCCGCGAACCGCTCGCACAGCTCGCCCGCCTTGGCGTGCCGGAACCACACCCGGTCGCCCACCCGCAGGTCCTCGGCCGCCTCGCCGAGCAGCGGGGTCTGCACCTCGCCGGCTCCCTCGTCCGGCGCGTAGCGCAGCCCGGGGGGCAGGTACGGCTGGGGGAGGCGGCTGGGGCCGGCCGGGCCGGAGGCGAGGTAGCCGCCGCCGAGGACCGTCACCGTGGCGGGTCCCGGCCGGCGGACCACGGGCAGCGCGAAGAACGCCGCCGGGTGCCCGGTGAAGGCCCGGTAGAAGTCGAACAGGCGCGGGTGGAAGAACCCGGAGCCGGCCGCGACCTCGGTGACGGCCTTCTCACGCACGGTCCGTTCGATGGAGCCGGTGCCGCCGCCGTTGACGAAGTCGAGGTCGCAGAACTGGCGTACGGCGTTGACGACGCGCCCGCGGCGCATGACGAGCTCGCGCGCCGAGCGCTGCTGCATGAGGCGGATGGCGCGGGTCATCGCCGGGTTGCCGGGCGGGGCGTCGCCGACGCCCGCGATCTGCGCCTCGTACGCCATGAGGCCGGCCAGCCGGAACCCGGGCCGCTTGGCGATCTCGGCGGCCAGGTCGGCCGCCTGCTCGGGTTCGCGTACCGTCGAGCGCAACGCCCCCGCCCGAAATTTCCCGCCGAAGGCGATATATCCTGCGTCGATGTCCAGACATATGCGGATCTCGGGGCGGGGGTGGACGTCCGCCACGACGTCGTCCACGTAGTCCAGGTGCTCGACCGAGTCCACGGTCACCGTGATCTCCCGCGCCAGGCGCGGATCGCCCGCCAGTTCGGCGAGCGCCGCCCGGTCCGCCGTCGGGTACGCCACCAGGATGTCGGCGAACCCGGAACGCGCCAGCCACAGCGCCTCCGGCAGGGTGAAGGCCATCAGGCCGTGGAAGCCGTCCATGGCCATGATGCGCTCGAGCACGGGACGGCAGCGGATCGACTTGGTCGCCACGCGGATCGGCTTGCCGCCCGCGCGCCGCACGAGGTCGGCGGCGTTGGCCCGCATGGCGTCGAGGTCGAGGATGGCGAAGGGCGGGTCCAGCGTCTCGGTGGCGCGATCGTAACGCGGGCGGGCGTCCATATCAGCAGCGTAACCGTATATCGGGCAATTGAACATGAGGGACATTCATGTTGTCCGGAACCGTCGTAATGTTCGGGCAAACCGGCGGCGAGGGCATGATCCATCCGATGCCCGGCCCGTGTACCTGTGGTCGGTGTGATGAGCAGTCTCCAGCAGCTCCTGCCCGGCGTCCTCCTGGAGGCGCAGGACAGCCCTCTCCGCCGCTCCACCCGGGCGCTGAAACCGGCGCGCACGCCGGCCGGGGCGGTGGTCGCGCTGACGCTCACCGCCTGCCTCGGCCTGTCGGCCGCCGAGATCGTCGCGGCGCTGATGGGCAGGCCGCTCGGCTGGGTGCCGCTGGAACGCCTGATCGACCTGGCCGGCCGGCACGCCTGGAGCGAGCTGCGCACCGGGGCGGCCTGGACCGTCGCCGCGGGCGCCGCCCTGCTGCTGCTGGCCGCCGCGCCGGGACGCTGCCGCCTGGTGCCGGTCGAGACGTCAGATCCCGGCATCGTCATCGGCATCACCCGGATCGGCCTGCGCCGCACCCTGCGCGCCGTCGCCCAGGAGGTGGAGGGCGTGTCCAAGGCACGCGTGCGGCTGCGCAAGCGCACCATCGAGGTGACCGTGACGACCGCCGCGGAGAGCACGGGCGCGATGCTCCGGCAGGTGGGTGCCGCCGTGGGCGACCGGCTCGCAGGCGTGGGCACGCTCGGCACGGGCGAGGTCGTGGTCCGGTTGCGCAGAAGGAGGCGCTGGTGAGCCCGGCACGGGACGCGGCGCGGACGGCGAGGGCGGCACGGCCGAGAACCTCGGCGCGGACGGACGGGAGGGGCGGACGGTGAGACAGTACGCCGGCAACCGGCTCGGCCTGGCCATCGTGGGCGCGGTGCTGCTGCTTTTCGGTGCGTACGCGTGGCTGCGCGGGGACGACCGGCTCGACTGGCTGTCACCGCGGGCCAAGGTGCTGCCCGAGCAGACGGCGCGGCTGGTCGCCGACCAGCAGTGGACGCTGTGGGCCGCGGCCCTCGGGCTGATGCTCCTCGGCCTGGTCTCGCTGCGGTGGCTGCTGCTCTGCCTCGGCTGGGGCCGCCAGGGCGTGCGCTCGGGCACGGGCACGGCCATGCTGTGCGTGGGCCTGAAGGACGTGGACGGGCTGAGCCGTACGGGGGTGCGCGTCGTGGGGGACGGCGACCACCTGCGCATCGCCATCACCTGCGCCCCGTCGGCCGACGTGGGGGCGATGGTCGGCAAGCTGGACAAGGAGATCGTGGGCCGCATCCGCCGCGAGGTCCGCGACGACGACACCGGCACGATCGTCCGCATCCACGTTCGCCGCTGAAGCACGCCGAGCCGCCGCAGGACTCGATCGTCGACCTGTTCTCTCCGAGTGACGCGAGGACCACTCGGAGAGGTGTTCAGCACTCGATGACGTTGACGGCCAGGCCGCCGCGTGAGGTCTCCTTGTACTTGTCGAGCATGTCGCGGCCGGTGTCGCGCATGGTCTTGATGG
>NZ_JBFAIA010000057.1:0-44800 GCF_040654455.1 Nonomuraea sp. NPDC050691 | reverse complement strand
GTGGCCGTGGCGTCGGGATCACTGCTCTTCTGGGCGGCGTCCGCGTTATTCGTCACGGAAGGAGCTGGAATGAAGCGACTCGTGCAGCAAGCGGGGCCGCGGCCCTGTCGGCGCCGGCCGCCCGCGCCCCGATCCGTGTGGACGTGTCGCTGGAGGTGAAGGACCGGCCGCCGGCGGCCGTGGAGAGCATTGCGTACTTCATCGTGGCCGAGGCGCCGGCGAACCTGGCCAAGCACGCGGCGGCCAGCGAGGCCCGACACCGCCATCGCCTCACGGCTGGTGGTCACGGAGGGCGCCGTGGAGAAGCACGTCTCCAGCATCTTCGCCAAGCCGGCCCTCGGGCCGGCGCCCGAGGACCATCGGCGGGTCCTCGCCGTGCTCACCTGCCTGGGCCGGTAGGCGAGAAGGGGCGAGCTTCAGGGACGGACGTCACCCGGGGCGGTGACGCTCAGGGGCGGACGTCCACGAACTCCTGCGGCGACAGGGCGCTGCGGGCCGTGGCCGTGCCCGGCGCCTTGACGCGGAAGTAGCCGTCCTTGCGGGCCGTGTACGTCTTGACGTACTTGCCCGAGGCGTTGCTCTTGGTGAAGCCCAGCAGCTTGTACGTCTTGGAGCCCTTGGCCTTGAAGTAGACCTCCAGCCGCTTGCCCGGGTACGCCTTGGAGCCGCGGTAGACCTTGCCCTGGACCTTGACCGAACGGCCCTTGGCCACCTTGGCCGGGGCGCTGATCGTCACCCTGGTCTTCGCCTTCTTGGACGCGCCTCCGGTGGGGGCCTTCACGGTGAACGAGGCGACGCCCTTCAGTGACTGCCCGCCCCGGGTGGCGACGACCTCGAGCGTCCAGGAGCCGGGCGCGGTGTCGTCGGCGAAGTACGTCTCGCCGCGGTAGGAGCCGTCGGAGTAGAGCGCGAGGTCGCCCAGATCGAACGCCTCGTTGCTCTCGTCGCTGATCAGCTTGGCCGACACGGACGTGGCGTCGGTGACCCCCGCTCGGACCGAGACCTTGACGTCCTTGCCCTTGACGAGCTGCACGGGGTTCGGCCGGACCGACGCGTCGCGGATGCCCTGCGAGGCCGAGACGTCGATCACGAAGGCGTTGTCCCGGGTGGCGCCGCTCCGGGTGACCTTGACGGTCATCCGCCAGCTGCCGGCGGGATCGTCCTTGCCGATGCCGAAACGCCCGGTCACCGGGGTCTCCGCCGCGGAGGACGGCTGGAAGCCGAAGCCCACCGGCCGCTCGGAGCCTCCGGGCGGCGTGATGGTGCCGCTGACGGCGCTGACGGTCCCCGGGTCCTTCAGCTGCAGCGTCACGGTGACCTCGACGTCCCTGTCGAGCGGGATGAACGCGTCGGACGAGACCGCGCCGGAGAAGTCCGGACCGGCCGTGGCCGCGTTCGCGGCCGAGAGGTGCACACCTCCGAGGAGAAGCGCAGCCCCCGTGGCGGCCGCTATGAGCAGCCGCATCCCCTTCATCATCTGATCGCAATCCTTATGAGACGTAAGTGATGGTTTGTGCGCTGGAGCCTAGTGTGACGGTCATGACCGCGTCATAAGGATTTGCCATACCGGCGGGGAATGCCGTGTGGCCTGGGCTGGTTGAAGGATCTGGCACACTGGTAGCTGACCCGTAGCGGTTCCGGCTCCCGCCGACGCGCTCGGCGCGTTATCAGGCGACCCGGCGGCCGCACCCCGAAAGGACAGCAATGAAGCGCGACATCCACCCTGACTACAACGTGACCCAGGTGACCTGCACCTGCGGCAACACCTTCACGACGCGCAGCACCGCGAAGAACGGCGTGATCCACGCCGACGTGTGCTCGGCCTGCCACCCGTTCTACACGGGCAAGCAGAAGATCCTCGACACCGGCGGCCGGGTGGCCCGCTTCGAGAAGCGCTTCGGCAAGAAGCCTTCGGGCAAGTAGCTTCACCGACGCCGGCCCGGACGCACGCAAGGGTGCGGCCGGGTCGGCGTTGTTGGTGAACGGCCGGAAAACCAAGCAGAAGGACCCACGGTGAACCTCGACGAGTTGCTCAAGGAGTATTCCGAGCTGGAGCTGCGGCTCGCCGACCCCGCCGTGCACGCCGACCAGCACCAGGCCCGCACCTTCGGCAGGCGCTACTCCCAGCTCACGCCCATCGTCGCGACCTACCGCGAGCTGGAGTCGGTCCGCGACGACCTGGCCACGGCCAAGGAGCTCGCGGGCGAGGACGAGACGTTCGCGGCCGAGGCGGCCGAGCTGGAGGAGCGCGTCCCCAAGCTGGAGGAGCGCCTCAAGCACCTGCTGATCCCGCGCGATCCCAATGATGACAAGGACATCATCATGGAGATCAAGGCGGGCGAGGGCGGCGAGGAGTCCGCGCTGTTCGCCGGCGACCTGCTGCGCATGTATCTCCGCTACGCCGAGCGGCTCGGCTGGAAGACCGAGATCATCGACACCCAGCCCTCCGACCTCGGCGGCTACAAGGACGTCACGGTCGGCATCAAGGCCAAGGGCGACGAGGGCGTGTGGTCCAGGCTCAAGTTCGAGGGCGGCGTCCACCGCGTGCAGCGGGTGCCCGTCACCGAGTCGCAGGGCCGCATCCACACCAGCGCCGCGGGCGTGCTCGTCTACCCGGAGGCCGAGGAGGTCGATGTCAACATCGACCCCAACGACCTGCGCGTCGACGTCTACCGCTCCAGCGGCCCCGGCGGCCAGAGCGTCAACACCACCGACTCCGCGGTCCGCATCACCCACCTGCCCACCGGCGTGGTCGTCTCCTGCCAGAACGAGAAGAGCCAGCTCCAGAACAAGGAGTCGGCGCTGCGCATCCTGCGCGCCCGGCTGCTGGCCATCGCCCAGGAGCAGGCCGACGCCGCCGCGCAGGCCGAGCGCAAGTCGCAGGTCCGCACCGTCGACCGCTCCGAGCGCATCCGCACCTACAACTTCCCCGAGAACCGCATCTCCGACCACCGCGTCGGCTTCAAGGCGTATAACCTCGACCAGGTCCTCGACGGCGAGCTCAACGCCGTCACCCAGGCACTCATCGACGCCGAGATGGCGGAGAAGCTCGCACAACACTCATGACATTTCTGCTGGACGAGATCGCGCTCGCCACCGCCCGGCTGGCCGAGGCAGGTGTGCCCTCGCCGCGCACCGACGCGGAGGAGATCGCGGCATTCGTTCACGGCGTGCGCAGGAGCGAGCTGCACACGGTGAGGGACGCCGACTTCGACGCCCTGTTCTGGGAGGGCATCGCCCGCCGCGAGGCGCGTGAGCCGCTGCAGCACATCACCGGCCACGCCTACTTCCGCTACCTGGAGCTCAAGGTGGGGCCCGGCGTGTTCGTGCCGCGCCCCGAGACCGAGGTCATGGCCGGCTGGGCGATCGACACGCTGCGGGCGATGGACGTCGCCGCGCCGCTGGTCGTCGATCTCGGCACCGGCTCCGGCGCGATCGCGCTGTCGATCGCCCAGGAGGTCGCGCTCGCCGAGGTCCACGCCGTCGAGCTCGATCCCGACGCGTACGGCTGGGCCAAGCGCAACATCACCGAACACGGGCAGGGCCGCGTCCACCTGCACCCGGAGGACCTCGCCGAGGCGCTCCCCGAGCTCAACGGCAAGGTCGACCTGGTCATCTCCAACCCCCCCTACATCCCGCCCGGCGCCATCCCGCGCGACCCCGAGGTGCGCGACTACGACCCCTCGCGGGCGCTGTACGGCACCGGCGACGACGGCCTCGGCGAGGTGCGCGCGGTCGAGCGCACGGCCCGGCGGCTGCTGCGTCCCGGCGGCTGGGTGGCCGTCGAGCACGCCGACGAGCAGGGCAACGCCGTCTACCTGACGTTCCCCGAGTCCAGCGGCTGGCGCGACGTCCGCCTGCGCCAGGACCTGACCCGCAGGGACCGCTTCGTCACCGCGAGGCTCGGCCAGGACGAGCCCGACTAGCCCGACTGACTAGGATGCACGCCGTGGGAAGAACCTTTGACTGCTCGGACCTCGAACAGCGCGCCGAGGGCCTGATCGAGGCCGCCTCCGCCGTGCGCCGCGGCGACCTGGTGGTCCTTCCGACCGACACCGTCTACGGCATCGGCGCCGACGCGTTCACGCCGGCGGCCGTGACGGCGCTGCTGGACGCCAAGGGCCGGGGCCGTGACATGCCGCCGCCCGTCCTCGTCGGCACGGTCCGCGCCGCCGGGGCGCTCGTCGAGGACCTCGGGCCATACGGGCAGGACCTCATCGACGCCTTCTGGCCGGGACCGCTCACCCTCGTCTGCAAGGCCAACCGGGCCCTGTCGTGGGACCTCGGCGACACCAAGGGCACGGTCGCGGTCCGCATGCCGCTCCATCCGGTGGCGCTCGACCTGCTCAAGGAGACCGGGCCGATGGCCGTCTCCAGCGCCAACCGCTCGGGCGCGCCCGCCGCCGTCACCGCTGCCGAGGCCGAGGCGCAGCTCGGCGACTCCGTCTCCGTCTACCTCGACGGCGGCAAGACCACCGACAACACGCCCTCCACCATCCTCGACCTCACCACCGCGGTGCCACGGCTGCTGAGGCGCGGGGCGATCCCCGTGGAGAAGCTGCGCGGCATCATCGGGTACGTCGCCACCGACGACTGACGTATACCGTCTGCTTATCCCGGCTGCGGTCGCGCCCCACTCACGCCTACGGTGACTTCCGGAGCGGCCACGACGTCCGGGAGCAGCCCATGGGCAAGTTCGACGGCATGGATCCTGAGCTGGTCCGTGACCTGCTGGCCGAGGTCAGGCGCGCGGCCGCCCAGATGCGCGCCGCCGAGGGACGGGTCACGCAGATCATGACCCGCGCCGGCCTGCCGACGCGCGCGGCGCACCGCCCCGCCCAGGTCGCGGACGCCGCGGACACCATGGTCAAGGACGTGCGGGTACGGCTCGGGCTGCTGGAGAAACGCGCCGACGAGCCCCGTGACCACGGCCCCTCGGTGGGCGCCGACACCAAGGACGACACCCCGAAGAAGGCCGACGACCATCCCACGAAGGACGACGGCCAGCCGAAGAAGGGCGACGACACCAAGAAGGGTGAGGACGCCAAGACGGGCGACGACCCCAAGCCCGCCAAACCGGACGCCAAGGCTGACGACGACCCCAAGCCCGCCCGGGAGGACGGCCGCGACGACGCCAAGACGGGCGACGACCCCAAGCCCTCCAAACCGGACGCCAAGGCTGACGACGACCCCAAGCCCGCCCGGGAGGACGGCCGCGACGACGGTAAGACCACCGATCAGGACAGGCCCGCCAGGGACGACGGCCGGGACGACGCCAGGACCGCCGACGACCCGAAGAGGGGCGCCGACGACAGGGCGCGGGACGACGGCACGATCCGAGATGACGGCACAACCCGAGACGATGGCGGGTCCTGCGAGGACGGTGACGGCGCCCGCATCGGTGGCGACACACGTACCGACGATGACGGCGGCACTCGCGGCGACTCCCGTACTGGTGGCGACACGCGTACAGGCGATGACGGCGGCACTCGCGGCGACTCCCGCGCAGGCGGCGACACCGGCACCTGCGACGACGCAGGAACACGGGACGACGCGGACACCAGGGACGCCGGCGCTCGGGACGACACGGGCACTCGCGATGGCACGGGCACTCGGGACGAGCCGAAGGACGATGATCTGGGCAGCAGGCGCGATCGTGGCGCCGAGTCCGGCGCGGACCCGTCCGGCCTCACACCCGCCGACCCCATCGGCACCCCGGACCCCGGCACCCCGGACCCCATAGGCGACCGCGTCAACCCCACCGCCCCAGCGGATCCCGCCACTCCGGCGGACCCGGCGACTCCTGCCACACCGGCGGATCCCGCCACTCCGGCCGATCCCGCGACCCCGGCCGACCCCACATCCCCGGACGACCGCGTCGACACCCCCGCCAAGGACCACCCCGACGATTCCGACCCGCAAAAACCGCGTGTGGTTGTCGTGGACGGTGTGAAGGTCCTCCAGGTGCCCATCGACCCGCCCACGGCCGCGCAGATCAGCAACATCCTGGACAACCTCGACAAGGTCCAGCCCATCGAGATGCCCGCCCCTTCGGGGGACGCCCAACCCGCGACCCCGTCCACCCCCATCGGCGCCGCACCCGCGGACGGCGCCTCGCCAGGTGGCGCGCACCCGGTTCATCCGATCGGCACGGTGCCTTCGGAAGGCGTCTCGGTCGGTGGTGCGCATCCGGTTCACCCGATCGGCACGGTGCCCGCCGACGCGACCCCGATCGGCGGTGCCCACCCTGTCCAGCCGACCGACGCGACGTCCGGCACCGGTGCCCACCCGGCCCAGCCGATCGACACCACCCCCGGCCACGCGGACGGTACGGGGACGGACCGTACGACGGGCACCACACCTGGTCAGGTGGACGGCACCGGCACCAACAGCGGATGTGAGGACACCACCACACCCCGAGACCCGGACGGGAGCACCCCGGACCGCGACACGACACCCGACCGCACACCTCCGGATCGCGACTCCACCCCCGACCGCACCTCGCCCGACCGCGACGCGACACCGGACCGCACCACCCCTGACCGCGACACGACACCCGACCGCACCACGCCTGACCGTGGAGACACCACGACCGGCCGTGACGGCGGGGTGATCCGCGACACCACGCCTGGCCGTGACACGACGCCCGGCCAGGGTTCCCCGGTGGTCATCGACCCCACGGCCCCCGCGTCATCCGGTAGCTCGGGGGCCGCGGCCACCTCTGTCACCGCTGCCCAACCGCTCACCCCGGCCGGTGCGCCCCAGGTCGTGTCCGTCCCCGCCGGGCCCCTCGGCCTCGACGACCTCCGCACCCTCCTCGACCAGATCGGCAACGCGGGTCAGCCCGGCCTCCCGGACGCGTCCCTCCCGGACGCCGGCGCCCCGTACAACAGCGGCCTCTCGGGCACCGGCCTCCCGGACGCCCATCCCTCGGGCACTGGCATCCAGGACACCGGCCCCTCAGGCACCGGCACCCCGGACACCACCCCCTCAAGCACCGGCCCCCAGGACGCCGACCGCCTCCCCGCCACCGGCGACCGGCAGGAGCCGGACGGCCGGGGCGGCGGCAACGGGACGACGACGCATCACCACGGCCACGACGACGGCCACCACGACGGCCCCGGCACCCGGTACAGGAGCGTCTGATGGCATTCGCCGACCCGCCCGCCCCCCAGCCGATGCGCCCGGGGGAGACCCCGCCCGTGACGGGCGGCACCAACCCGCTGGACGTCCAGCCGAGGGCCTGGGAGTTCAATCCCGAATACCAGCGCCTGGTGACCGCCTGGCAGACCGTCCACCCCCTCCTGGAGGAGCTCACAAAGGCCCTCGACAAGGCCTACACGCTCGCCAGAAGCCCGCAGACGTGGGACGCCCCCGTGGGGTCCAGGTACGTCGAGGACATCGCCGAGTGGCGCTCCAGGCTCGCCCAGTACCGTCAGGCGGTGCTCACCTCGATCAGCGACGAGGCCGCCGACACACCCCGCTGGATCCCGAGCTCGGCGGGCGCTCCCCACGCCTTCTCGTGACGGGGGAATCCACCACGGACGTGACGGGGGAGCCCACCACACAAGAGGACTGAAAGATGCCTCCTGCGCCGGCCCACGTGCTGCCGGACGAGGTCGGACGGGTCCACGGCGGCCTCCAGCTCATCGCCGGCGCGCGGGCCCTGTGCGACGCGCCGGCCGCGGAGGGCCTGCGCCCGGTGTCCGGGGGCACCGACACGCACCTCGCGCTCGTCGCCCTGCGCCACCTGCGCCACCTGCGCGGCCTCGGCGTCTCGGCGCCGAGGCGGAGACGCGGCGGGGATCACGCTGAACCGCGGCGGGGATCACGCTGAACCGCGACGCGATCCCGTAGGATCCGGAGCCTCCGGCGGTGACGCCGGGCGTGCGCGTCGGCACGTCGTGCGTCACGAGCCAGGGCATGAAGCCGGAGGAGCTGAACGAGATCGGCGCGCTGGTGGCCGAGGCGTTGCGGCGTCCGGGGCCGCGGAGCGGATCCGGGAGCGCGTGACTGCGCTGCTGACGGGGCTGCTGACCATCCATCCGCCATATCTCAGCGAATATTAAGCCGGTCTGTGTCGTTTTCCGGTCACAGCGGCCCGGAGCATCCGCGAAACTAGGACCGTGCGCGAATACCTGTTCATGGCGCTCATTGCGGCTGCGGTGACGTACCTCCTCGTCCCGCTGGTGCGCCGCTTCGCCATCCGCATAGGGGCCGCTCCGGAGATCCGCGAGCGTGACGTGCACACGACGCCGACCCCCCGGCTGGGGGGCCTCGCGATGTACGGCGGGCTGGTGGCGGGCCTGCTGGTGGCCAGCGGACTGGACCACACCGGCAAGGCGCTCACCGAGGCGGAGGGCAATCCGGTGAGGGCCCTGATCATCGCGGGCGGCCTCATCACCGTCACGGGCTTCCTGGACGACTGGTGGGGCATGGACCCCTTCATCAAGCTGGCCGGCCAGATCGCCGCCGCGGGCGTCCTCGTCTACTTCGACCTGCGGCTCGTCTACATACCGCTGCCCAAGGACTGGGGCGGCTCCACCAGCCTCGACTACACCCTGAGCACGATCATCACCATCCTGGTGGTGGTCGTCACGATCAACGCGGTCAACTTCGTCGACGGCCTCGACGGCCTGGCCGCGGGCATCGTCTGCATCGCCGCGATGGCGACCTGGGCCTACTCCATCTTCCTGTCGAAGAGCATCAGCGGCGACAACATCACCACCACGGCCGGCATCGCGGCCATCCTCATCGGCACCTGCCTCGGCTTCCTGCCGCACAACTTCCACCCGGCGAAGATCTTCATGGGCGACACCGGCGCCATGCTCATCGGCCTGGTCCTCGCCTCCTCGATCGTCACGGTCACGCCGCTCGACCCGGCCGTCATCGAGGAGATGAACAAGTTCCCCGTCCTGCTGCCGCTGCTGCTGCCCGCCGCCGTCCTGGTGCTGCCGCTGGTCGACCTGATCACCGCCGTCGTGCGGCGCACCTCCTACGGCATGTCGCCGTTCGCGCCCGACCGCGGTCACCTGCACCACCGGCTGATGGACATCGGCCACTCGCACCGCCACTCGGTGCTCATCATGTACGCCTGGGCGTTCCTGTTCGCGTTCGGCATGGTCGTGATGTCCTGGCAGGGTGTGCCGGTGCTGCTCTTCCCGGTGGTGATCCTGCTCGCGGTCGGCGTGCTGGTGCTGATGGCCGCGCCGCGCTGGCGGGGACGGGGCGGCGCGCACACGCGCGGCAGCGAACCGTCCGACGACGACGGGCCGCCCACCGGGCCCATGCCGCCGATCCTGCCGGCGAAGGGCGAGGTCAGGCCGCCGAACCGGCCGATGGAGGAGCCGCCGCACGCGCGCGCGCAGGCCGGCGGCGGCGAAACGGTCATCCACGCCTTTCCTGGCCGTTCATGATCGCGAACTAGAAACGGCAGGTAAAAGCGGTCTTCCGTGAGCTTGTGATATCTTTCACGAGCAGGGACCTCCGATGCATATGCTCGGTAGGTAGCAAACGCTCGCTTGACAACTTGCCTTCTGGAGCACCGATGCAGGCCAACGACGTGCGCGTCCTCAAGAGCGCCGCGATTCCCACCCTGGCGGTGGGGGCGATCGTCGCGGTCGTGGCCCTCGTGGTCGTCGGCGGCAAGGGGGCGCTGGGAGCGGTCGTCGGGACCTTGCTGGTCGGGGTTTTCTTCAGCATCAGCGTGGTAGCCGTGAGCTATGCCGCAAAGGTCTCCCCCCAAGTCATGGCCATGGCAGCGATGGGCAGCTACCTCGTCAAGGTGGTGGCCGTCATGCTGATGCTGGTCGCCTTCGGCGACACCGGCGCGTGGCACCCCAAAGCGTTCGCCTGGTCCGTAGTGGTCTGCACCATCGTCTGGACGGCGTTCGAGGTCCGCGCCTTCGTCAAGACCAAGATGCTGTACGTGGACCCCGAGGCCAAGGTCCCCGGGAAGGGCGACTGATGGAGCCGGTGGCCGGGCGGGCGGGTCCGATATGACTAGTCCTCTGTCCGCCTGCTATCGTCGGGCGCGCGATGAGCGAAAAGGAACGCCGGCCGGAGTCAGACGGTCGCGACTTCGCCGACGCCATGTGGGCGGTCCCCAGCTATCTTCTCGCCGGGATGGCGGTCTACGGGGGCATCGGGTGGTTGCTGGACCGCTGGCTCGACATGTCCGCGTTCTTCCCCATAGGCATCGTCCTTGGGCTGGTGCTCGCCGGCTACGCGGTCTACCGGCGGCACGGTCGCTGACTCCGTTCGGCGACCGCCTCGCCGAAGAAACTTCTGTTGTGATCCACTACGACGTTGAAGGGAACGCCGCGTGAGTGCGCTGACGGTCCTGGCATCATCGGGCGACGAGTTCGGGGCGCCAACGCCTGAAGAACTGTTCCAGTTGCCCCCCATCATCCCCGGGGTCGACTGGTTCACCAAGCCGGTGCTGCTCGCCCTCCTCAGTTCGGTCCTCGTGATCGCCTTCTGCTGGGCAGCCTTCTCCAGCCCCAAGATCGTACCGAGGGGCGTGCAGAACGTCGTCGAGTACGGCTACATGTTCGTCCGCGACCAGGTCGCGCGGCCCTTCCTGGGCAAGGACGCCGACCGCTGGATGGGCCTGCTGGTCAGCGTGTTCTTCCTGGTGCTGGTCTGGAACTTCATGGGTGTCATCCCCATCCTGCAGTTCCCCGTCGCCTCGCACATCGCCTTCCCGGCCGTCCTCGCGATCTCGATCTACGTCCTCAAGGTCTACCTGGGCGTGAAGCACCAGGGCGGCGTCGGCTACTTCAAGAACATGATGTTCCCGCCGGGTCTGCCCAAGCCGATCTACTTCCTGCTGGCCCCGATCGAGTTCCTCTCGAACATGATCATCGCACCTTTCACGCACGCGGTGCGACTGTTCGCCAACATGTTCGCCGGTCACATGCTGCTGGCCTTCTTCAGCATGGTGGGCTTCTGGTTCCTGTTCGAGAAGCTGACCCCCCTGGGCGCCCCCGTCGGTGTCGTCGGCGTGGTCATGACCATCATCCTCACCGGCTTCGAGATGTTCATCCAGTTCCTGCAGGCGTTCCTCTTCGCCATGCTGGCCGCGATGTACATCGGCGGCTCGCTGCACGCAGAGCACTGAGAACCACCCAACGGAATGTCCATGACCGGTGAGACTCCGCTTCACCGGCCGTCCAGTAAAGGAAAACAGCAATGAGCGTTCTCGCTGAGGTCTCCGGCAACGTCACCGCCATCGGTTACGGTCTCGCCGCCATCGGCCCCGGCATCGGCGTCGGCATCATCTTCGGTCAGGGCGTGCAGGCCATCGCGCGCCAGCCCGAGGCTTACGGTCTGATCCGCCAGAACATGCTCCTTGGCTTCGTCCTCACCGAGGCCCTCGCCCTGATCGGTCTGGTCGCGCCGTTCATCTTCTCGAACCTCTAAAGACCAGAAGAATCCCTGACGAAAGGCTGCATCCATGACTATCGCAGCTACGCTCCTCGCGGAGGAGGGGGGCGCCAACCCCCTCATGCCGCATGCCTATGAGCTCGTCGTCGGTATCTTCGCGTTCGCCGTCGTCTTCTTCGTCGTCGGACGGATGCTTGTCCCGCGGATCCAGAAGACGCTGGCCGAGCGCACCGACGCCATCGAAGGCGGCATCAAGAGGGCGGAGGAGGCCCAGGCCGAGGCGCAGGCGCTGCAGCAGCAGTACCGCGACCAGCTGGCCGAGGCCCGGCAGGAGGCTGCCCGGCTCCGCGAGGAGGCTCGCGAGCAGGCCGCCCAGATCAAGGCGGAGCTCCGCGAAGAGGCGCAGGCCGAGGCCCGCCGCCTCATCGAGGCCGCGCACGCCCAGATCGAGGCCGACCGCCAGCAGGCGTTCGCCCAGCTCCGGGCCGAGATCGGCCGCCTGTCCACCGACCTGGCCGGCCGCATCGTCGGCGAGTCCCTCGAGGACGAGGCCAGGCAGCGCCGCACCGTCGACCGCTTCCTCGACGAGCTCGAGAGCTCCAGCGCGCAGGCGGTGCGCTAATGCGAGGCCTGAGCAGAAGCTCGCTGGCAGAGGTCGAGGAGCGCTTCAACGCGGTCGCCGGTAGCGCCGACCTCGGCAAGCTCTCCGACGAGCTGTTCGCGATCACCGATCTGCTCGACCGCGAGCACGGCCTGCGCCGCGCCCTGTCCGACCCGTCGCGGCCGGCGGAGGCCAAGGCGGCCACCGTGCGGGCCCTGCTCGCGGGCAAGGTCGGAGAGGCGGCGCTCGCCACCGCCGAGGCCGCGGTGTCGGCCCGGTGGTCGCGCGCGGGTGACCTCGCCGACGTCCTCGAACGGCTCGGCGTCGTCGCCGCCGCCGCGGAGGCCGAGAGCCGGGCCACGATCGACGAGGTGGAGGACGAGCTCTTCCGCTTCGGCCGCATCGTCGCCGCCAACCCCGCCCTGCGCCGCGCTCTCACCGACGCCGACGCGCCGGAGGAGGGCAAGCGCGCGCTGTTGAGCGACCTGCTCAGCGGCAAGGCGGCGGTGACCAGCGTGCGGCTCATCTCGCAGGTGGCAGCCCACCCGCGAGGACGTAGCCTGGAAGCAGGCCTGGAGGAGTTCGGCCAGCTCGTGGCGCAGCAGCGCCAGCGCTATGTGGCAGTGGTGCGCAGCGCCGTCGAGCTGACCGGCGAGCAGAAGCAGCGCCTGGCGACGTGGCTGCGCACCTCCTACGGCCGCGACGTGCACCTGAACGTCGAGGTGGATCCGCGAGTGCTCGGTGGCTTCTCGGTCCGCATCGGCGACGAGATCATCGACACCACCATTGTGGGACGAATCGAAGAAGTCCGCCGCCGGTTGGCCGGCTAGGCGAAGAGGGAGACAGAGTAGAGATGGCGGAGCTTACGATCCGGCCGGACGAGATCCGGGACGCGCTTGAGCGCTTCGTCCAGGCGTACGAACCGGAAGGCGCCGCGCGCGAGGAGATCGGGACCGTCGTCGACTGTGGCGACGGCATCGCCCATGTCTCCGGCCTTCCCTCGGCGATGGCGAACGAACTGCTGGAGTTCGAGGACGGCACGCGCGGCCTGGCCCTGAACCTCGACACCCGTGAGATCGGTGTCGTCATCCTGGGCGACTTCAGCAAGATCGAGGAGGGCCAGACGGTCCGCCGGACGGGCGAGGTCCTGTCCGTGCCCGTCGGTGACGGCTTCCTCGGCCGCGTCGTCGACCCCCTGGGCAACCCGCTCGACGGCAAGGGCGCCATCGAGAGCGAGGGCGTGCGCGCCCTCGAGCTCCAGGCCCCCTCGGTCGTCCAGCGGCAGCCCGTGAAGCAGCCGCTGCAGACCGGCATCAAGGCGATCGACTCCATGACGCCGATCGGCCGCGGCCAGCGCCAGCTGATCATCGGCGACCGCGGCACCGGCAAGACCGCCGTGGCCGTGGACACCATCCTCAACCAGCGCGAGAACTGGGCCACCGGCGACCCGGAGAAGCAGGTCCGCTGCGTCTACGTCGCCATCGGCCAGAAGGGCTCGACGATCGCGCAGGTCAGGTCCCGCCTGGAGGAGGCGGGCGCGATGGAGTACACCACCATCGTCGCCTCCCCGGCCTCCGACCCGGCCGGTTACAAGTACCTCGCCCCCTACACCGGCTCGGCCCTCGGCCAGCACTGGATGTACCAGGGCAAGCACGTCCTGATCGTCTTCGACGACCTGACCAAGCAGGCCGACGCCTACCGCGCCGTCTCCCTGCTGCTGCGCCGCCCGCCGGGCCGTGAGGCCTTCCCGGGCGACGTGTTCTACCTCCACTCCCGTCTGCTGGAGCGCTGCGCCAAGCTCTCCGCCGACATGGGCGGCGGCTCGATGACCGGTCTGCCGATCATCGAGACGAAGGGCAACGACGTCTCGGCGTTCATCCCGACCAACGTCATCTCCATCACCGACGGTCAGTGCTTCCTTGAGACGGACCTGTTCAACGCCGGTGTCCGCCCCGCCATCAACGTCGGCATCTCGGTCTCCCGAGTCGGCGGCTCGGCGCAGATCAAGGCAATGCGCAAGGTCGCGGGCACGCTGAAGCTGTCGCTGTCGCAGTTCCGCGACCTGGAGGCGTTCGCCGCGTTCGCCTCCGACCTCGACGCCGCCTCCCGCGCCCAGCTCGAGCGTGGCCAGCGGCTCGTCGAGCTGCTCAAGCAGCCGCAGTACTCCCCGTTCCCCGTCGAGCGGCAGGTCGTGTCCGTGTGGTGCGGCACCACCGGCGAGCTGGACGAGGTCCCGGTCGAGGACATCCGCCGCTTCGAGGGCGAGTTCCTGGACTACCTCCAGAGCTCGAACAAGGGCATCCTCGACGCCATCCGTGAGACCAACGAGCTGTCGGACGACACGGTGACCGCCCTCAAGGACGCCATCACGGAGTTCAAGAAGGGCTTCACCACCTCCTCCGGTGAGCTGCTGGTCAGGGACGAGCCGGTGGCGCCGCTCGGCGCCGACGAGGTCGGCCAGGAGAAGATCCAGAAGGTCGTCCGCCCGGCGGAGAAGAAGTAGGACATGGGTGCCCAGCTAAGGCTGCTGCGGCGGCGGATCACCTCGGTCAAGTCGACCGCGAAGATCACGCGCGCCCAGGAGCTCATCGCCTCTTCACGGATCGTGAGGGCGCAGCAGCGGATGCAGGCGGCGCTGCCGTACGAGCGTGAGATCACTCGCGCCGTCACGGGCGTCGTCAGCAACGCCGCGAGCGTCGACCATCCGCTGACCGTGGCGAAGGACAACCCCGCCAGGGCGGGCGTCCTCATCGTCACCAGCGACAGCGGGTTCTGCGGCGGCTTCAACGCCAACGTGCTGCGCGAGGCCGAGGCCCTGCGCGGTCTGCTGGAGGGCCGCGGCCTGGCCGTGACGCCGTTCGTCACCGGGCGCAAGGGTGTCACCTGGCACTCCTTCCGCAACCGCGAGATGGGCGGCAGCTGGGTCGGCTTCTCCCGTAAGCCGGCCTACGCCGACGCCAAGGAGATCGCCGCGATGCTGATCGACTCGTTCAAGGACGAGAACGGCATCGACGAGATCCACATCGTGTCGACCGAGTTCGTCTCGATGCTGTCGCAGAACGTCGTGGTCAAGCGGGTGCTGCCGCTGGAGGTCGAGGAGACCGAGGCGAGCGAGTCCACCACGATCCCGCCGTACTTCGAGTTCGAGCCGACCGCGGGCGACGTGCTTGAGTCGCTGCTGCCGCGCTACGTGGAGTCCCGTATCTTCACGGCGCTGCTGCAGTCCGCGGCCTCGGAGGAGGCCGCGCGGCGGCGCGCCATGAAGTCGGCGACCGACAACGCCAACGAGCTGATGCGGGTGCTGACCCAGCAGATGAACCAGGCTCGCCAGGCCGAGATCACCCAGGAAATCAGCGAGATCGTCGGTGGCGCCAACGCGCTGGCTGACGCCGCAGCCGGGAAAGAGTGAAATGACTGCAGAGGCTGTTGAGACTGTAGAGAGTGCCGCGGGCGGCACCGGCCGGGTGGCGCGCGTCACCGGCGCCGTCGTCGACGTGGAGTTCCCCGTCGAGGCGATGCCCGACATCTATAACGCGCTCAAGGTCGAGGTGACCCTCGGCGGCGAGACCAAGACCCTGACCCTCGAGGTGGCCCAGCACCTGGGCGACAACCTCGTCCGGGCCATCTCCATGCAGCCCACCGACGGCCTGGTCCGCGGCCAGGCCGTGACCGACACCGGCGCGCCCATCTCGGTGCCCGTCGGCGACGTCGTCAAGGGCCACGTGTGGAACGCGCTGGGCGAGACGCTCGACGTGCCGACCTCCTCGCTCAAGATCACCGAGCGTTGGGGCATCCACCGTCCGTCGCCGGCCTTCGACCAGCTCGAGTCCCGCACCGAGCTGCTCGTCACCGGCATCAAGGTCATCGACCTGCTCACCCCGTACGTGCAGGGTGGCAAGATCGGTCTGTTCGGTGGCGCCGGTGTCGGCAAGACCGTTCTGATCCAGGAGATGATCCGCCGCGTCGCCCGTAACTTCGGTGGCACCTCGTGCTTCGCCGGCGTGGGTGAGCGCACCCGTGAGGGCAACGACCTCTGGCTGGAGATGGAGGAGGCCGACGTCCTCAAGGACACCGCGCTGGTGTTCGGTCAGATGGACGAGCCGCCGGGCACCCGTCTGCGGGTCGCCCTGTCGGCCCTGACGATGGCCGAGTACTTCCGCGACGTCCAGAAGCAGGACGTGCTGCTCTTCATCGACAACATCTTCCGCTTCACGCAGGCCGGTTCCGAGGTCTCCACGCTGCTCGGCCGTATGCCGTCCGCCGTGGGTTACCAGCCGACGCTGGCCGACGAGATGGGTGTCCTCCAGGAGCGCATCACCTCGACGCGCGGTCACTCGATCACCTCCATGCAGGCGATCTACGTGCCCGCCGACGACATCACCGACCCGGCCCCCCACAACGCGTTCGCGCACCTCGACGCGCAGACCGTTCTGTCGCGGCCGATCTCGGAGAAGGGCATCTACCCGGCGGTGGACCCGCTGGACTCCACCTCCCGGATCCTCGACCCGCAGATCGTCGGCGAGGAGCACTACCGGGTGGCCCAGGAGACCAAGCGGATCCTGCAGAAGTTCCGGGAGCTCCAGGACATCATCGCGATCCTCGGTATCGACGAGCTGTCCGAGGAGGACAAGGTCACCGTCCAGCGGGCCCGCCGCATCGAGCGCTTCCTGTCGCACCCGATGTACGCGGCCGAGGCCTTCACCGGCCAGCCGGGCGAGACCGTCCCGCTGGACGAGACGATCGCCTCGTTCAAGGGTCTGTGCGCCGGCGAGTACGACCACCTGCCCGAGCAGGCGTTCTACATGGTCGGCGGCATCGACCAGGCCATCGCCAAGGCGAAGGAACTCGAGCGCTAGACGCCCCGGCCATAGGGCGGGCGTTGCCCGCCCGGAGATACGGTGGTGGTGCGGCCGAGGCCGTGCCACCACCTGATCGGAAAGGAACCTGCACAAGTGGCCAAGCTACGCGTAGGGGTGGTCTCGCCCGAGCGTGAGATCTGGTCGGGCGAGGCCGACATGGTGATTGCCAAGACCGTGGACGGCGAGATCGGTATTATGCCGCAACACGCACCCGTGCTCGGCGTCCTGGTCGAGGGCGGCGTGCTGCGCGTCAAGCGGGAGGGCGAGGGCGAACTCGTCGCGGCCGTTCACGGCGGGTTCATCTCCGTGGCCGACGACGAGGTGTCCGTGCTCGCCGAGGTGGCCGAGCTCGGTTCCGAGGTCGACATCGCGGCCGCCCGTGACGCGCTGGAGCGGGCGCAGGCCTCGATCGAGGCCAACCAGGAGGACGCCGACGCGGCGGTCGAGGCCCAGCGTGCCCGGGCACGGCTGCGTGCCGCGGGCGAAGAGGTCTGAACAACCCAAGGCTTAGGGGGCGGCAGTAGTGGCGACGGTATTGATCTGCGTGCTGCTGCTCGCCGCCCTGGTGGTCCTGCGCGGCTTCATGCTGGCCCGCTCGCGGGGCAGCGTCCCCTGTCGAATCCGGGTAGCCGACCACGGCTGGCGCAGCGGTGTAGCCCGCTACGCCGACGGGGAGCTCCACTGGATTCCGCTCATAGGTCTGCGACTGAGGCCGCGCCACGCGATCGCGAGGCGCGGCCTCGTCGTTTCCTCCCGGCGCGAGCTGGACAACGGGCTGTACGCGATCGACTGCGGCGGCTCCACCCGGGACATCTCGCTGGCGATGAGCGCCGACGCGCTCACCGGTTTCCTCGCGTGGCTCGAATCGGCTCCCCCGAGCGCGTACCTGGACGTCGCGTAGATCTCCTTCTGCTACGGCACAGCCGGCCTGGCCGCCACCCCGCGTACGGGGCCGAGGGCCTCTAGGGAGACGGCCTCTGACCCGCACGGGGCCGGGCGCCGTGACGGCCCGCCGCACCCGTCTGAGGGGTTCAAGCCGTCGACCGGCGCCGGAGTGTTCAGCGGGTGGCGCCCGGCTTCCAGAGGATCTCTTGGCCCTGGTGGGCCACGCGGCACAGGATGAACAGCAGGTCCGACAGGCGGTTCAGGTAGGCGGCCGTGAGCGGGTTCATGTCGTCGTGGGCCTCCAGCGCGGCCCAGGTGGTGCGCTCGGCCCGGCGGACCGTCACCCGGGCCACGTGCAGTGCCGCCGTCGCCGGGTCGCCCCCGGGCAGGATGAAGCTGCGCAGCGGCTTCAGGTCGGCGTTGAAGCGGTCGCAGAGCGCCTCCAGCCGGTCCACGTACGCCTGCTCGACCCGCAGCGGCGGGAACTCCGGTTCGGCCACGACCGGCGTCGCGAGGTCGGCCCCCACGTCGAACAGCTCGTTCTGCACCCGGGCCAGCACCTCCGCCACCTCGGCGGGGAGCGTGCCGTGCGAGAGCGCCACCCCGAGGTGGGCGTTGGCCTCCTCGACGTCGGCGTAGGCGGCGAGCCGCGCGTCGGTCTTGGGGACGCGGCTCATGTCGTTGAGCGCCGTGGTGCCGTCGTCGCCGGTGCGTGTGTAGATGCGGGAGAGGACGACCGGCTTGTCCTTGTCCGAGCGCGTCATGGGCTCAGCGTAATGACAAATGTCATTGGGAAGGGACGCGGGGCGCATACCGGAGCCATGATTTCTCCGACTACCAGGGCGAACGCCGCAGAGGCCACCATTGCCTCATGACGAAGGAGAGGACCTGATGCTCGAGATCAGCGAGCTGCGCAAGCGCTTCGCGGGCGGCCCCGGCGCGCCGGAGGGCAAGCTCGCCCTGGACGGGATCGGCTTCGCCGTGCGGCCGGGCGAGATGTTCGGGTTCGTCGGCGCCAACGGCGCCGGCAAGACGACGACGATGCGGATCGTCATGGGCGTGCTCCAGGCCGACTCCGGCTCGGTGAGCTGGCAGGGCCGGCCGCTGACGTACGAGGACCGGCGCCGGTTCGGCTACATGCCGGAGGAGCGTGGCCTGTACCAGAAGATGCGCGTGGCCGAGCAGATCGAGTACTTCGGCCGCCTGCACGGCCTGAGCGGGGCGCGGGCCGCCGAGGCCACCTCCGCCCTGATCGAGCGGCTGGGCCTGGGGGAGCGGCGCGACGACGCCGTGGAGGGCCTGTCGCTGGGCAACCAGCAGCGCGTGCAGCTCGCGGTGGCGCTCGTGCACGACCCCGAGGTCCTCATCCTGGACGAGCCGTTCTCCGGGCTCGACCCGCTGGCGGTGGACACGCTGGCCACGGCGCTCCAGGAGCGCTGTCGGGGCGGCGTCCCGGTGATCTTCTCCAGCCACCAGCTCGACCTCGTCGAGCGGTTGTGCGACTCGGTCGGCATCGTCTCGTCCGGCCGGATGGTGGCCAGCGGCACGGTCGCGGGCCTGCGCGCCGCGGAGGGCGGCACGCTGCGCGTCGTGGTGCGGGACCCGGCTCCCGGCTGGGCGGAGGGCCTGCCCGGTGAGCTGAACGCCGAGGACGGCCGGCAGGTCCTGCTGGTGGACGCCGCCGGCGACGACCAGGAGATCCTGCGCCGGGCCATGAAGGCCGGACACGTCGAGCACTTCGGGGTCGAGCAGCCGACCCTCACCGAGATCTTCAAGGAGGCCGTGGCATGAACGCGCTGGTACTGGTGGCGCGCCGGGAGATCAGCACCCGGATCCGGACCAAGGCGTTCATCGTCAGCCTGCTGGTGACCGTCCTGCTGGTGGGCGCCGCGGCGTTCGCGCCGAAAGTGTTCGACGGCCCCGACGAGTACACGGTGGGCACCGTGAACGCGCAGCGGCTGCCGCTGGAGGCGGCGGCGCCCGACATCACGTTCAGCTGGAAGGCGTTCCCCGACGAGGCGGCGGCCAAGAAGGCGCTGCTCGACGGTGAGGCGGACGCGGTGCTCGTCGGCGACGCCAAGGTGCTGACCGACGGCAAGATCAACCAGGAGCTCGGCGTGCTCCTGCAGAGCACCAACCGCGAGGTGAAGCTCGGCGCCTCCGGGGTGCGGATCGAGCCGCTGCGGATCGAGTCGGTCGGCGCCGACACCCGTTACCAGGCTGCCCGTACGGGCATCGCCGTGGTGCTGGTGCTCGTGCTGTTCATGCTGCTCATCGGCCAGGCGACGATGGTCGCGATGGGCGTGGTCGAGGAGAAGGGCAGCCGGATCGTGGAGATCCTGCTCTCCTCGATCCGACCCTGGCAGCTCCTCGGCGGCAAGATCGTCGGCCTGGGCGCTCTCGGGCTGGTCAACCTGGTGGCGATCCTCGCGGTGGGCGTCGGTGCATCCGTCGGCTCCGGTCTGGCGACCGACTTCCCGCCGGGGATGCCGGGCATCGTGGCCGGCGTGGTCGTCTGGTTCGTCCTCGGCTATGCGTTCTTCGCGACGCTGGCGGCGATGCTCGCCTCGCTGGTCTCCCGCCAGGAGGAGGTCGGCAACGTGCTGTCGCCGCTGACCATGCTCATCATGATCACCTACTTCGTCGCCTTCTACGTGACCTCCGAGCCGACCGGCACGCTGGCCACCGTGATGTCGATGATCCCGCCGTTCTCCTCGATGGTCATGCCGGTGCGCATGGCCGCCGCGGAGGTGCCGCTGTGGGAGGTCGGGCTGGCGTTCGCGCTCATGGCGGGGGCCGTGGTGGCCGTGCTCTCGCTCGGCGCGAAGGTCTACGAGCGGGCCGTCCTGCGCACCGGCGCGCGGGTGCGGCTCGGCGACGTGTTGCGCGCGAAGTAGCGGGACGTAGGTGGGGGAGATCGCGCGGGCACGTCGCCTGTGCTGGTGGATGCTGACCTCGTTCCTCGGGTTGCTGTGGGGCGGGATGGCGCTGAGCGCCCTGGCCGAGGTCGGCCGGGGCGTTCAGCCGTGGCCGCTGCCGGTCGTGTCCGTGGTCGTCGCCGCCGGGTTCACGGCGCTCTACCCGCGCCTGGTGAACGCGGTGATCGAGGCGAGGCACCCGGTGCGGCAGATCGTGGCGAGCGGGGTCCTGGCGGTGGTGGTGGCGGCGACGGGCGGGGCGCAGCCGTTCGGCGCGGGACTGGCGCTGGTGGTCTGGCTGGCCGTCGTCGCCGTCGGCGTCTCGCGTCGGCGGGCGTTCGCGCTGGGGGCGGGCACGACGCTCCTGGGCGTCGCGTTGAGCGTCGCCGCGGCGGCGAGCGGGTGGTGGCACCTGCTGGACATGCCGGACGCGCACGGACCCGGGTGGCTCGGCGCCCTGGCCGTCGCGAACACCGTCATGTACGCGCTGCTGGGGCTGGCCTCGGTCGTGTCCAACCGGCTCTGGGTGTGGATCTACCGGCTGGCCGTGCGGGCCCACGAGGGCATGGAGGCGCACGCCCGGCTGGCCGTCGCGGAGGAGCGCCTGCGCTTCGCCCGCGACCTGCACGACCTCGTCGGGCACCGGCTGTCGGCCATCGCCGTGAAGACCGCGCTGGCCGTGCGGCTGTCGGACGGCGACCCGCGGGCGGCCCGCGACGAGATGGCCTCCGTGAACGGGCTGACCCGCACGGCCCTGCGGGAGCTGCGGGAGGCCGTGCGCGGCTACCGGCGGCTCGACCTCGGAGCCGAGCTGGCCAGCGTGCGCGGGGTGCTGGAGGCGGCCGGCGTCCGGTGCGAGCTGCGCCTGCCGTACCGGGAGCCGCCGGAGGAGGTGGCGCCGGTGTTCGCCTACGCCGTGCGCGAGGCCGTCACGAACGTGCTCAAGCACAGCGTGGCCACGTTCTGCGCGATCACCCTGAGCTTCACCGCCGAGCGGGCGGAGCTGGAGGTGCGCAACGACGGCGCGCCGCCCCGGGCCCCGGCCGGTGAGCGGGACGGCGACGCGGGAAGCGGCCTGGACGGGATGCGGGAGCGGATGGCCGCCGTGGGCGGCGATGTCACGGTCCGTCATGGGGCAGACGGGCAGTTCATCCTTGAAGCGGTCGTGTCACTGCCGATTCCTGGGTAGAGGAAACAGATCGGAGGGAGTTTTCGGCCCTCCCGAACGCCCTGCCACAGGGTACGACGGCACCGCGTGAGGTCGCGTGGTGTGAATGAGGAGGTGGCATGCGAGTCCGGGGCAATCCGAAAGCCCAGGTGGTGCAGATCGGCGCCCGGCTCGACGCGGGCACGTCGGCCGGGATCCGTTCCCAGCTGCACGACGCGGTGGACTCCGGCGAAGGTGATCTGATCCTCGACCTGTCCGAACTGGAGATGATCGACGCCACCGGTCTGGGAGTTCTCGTGGGCACGCATCGGCGCGCGTCAGGTGGGGAGCGCCGCCTCGTCCTCCGGGGGGTGCCGCCGCGGATCATGCGCGTTCTCGCGGTGACCCGGCTGAATCGGGTCCTGAACGTCGAGGCGCAGGAGGCCGCGGTGGCCTGACGGGGCAGCGGCGGGCGGGGGACCCGCCGCGTGCCGCGACATATCGGAGCGGGCGATGATCAGCCGTCGCCCGCTCTCTTCGTGTCCGGAAACCGTGAGCACGTCCGCCGAAAAACATCAACCAAAAAGGCGATTAGTGGGGGTGTTTTATCCTGGTATCGCACCGCAGAGTAAGCACAATCCGTAATCAGCGCGCTCCGGTGAGGGCCCTGCGGAAGATGTGCGACGCCACATCGACGAGTTCGTCGATGCCGGGCGTCGGACTGCCGAGGATCCATTCGATGAGCAACTCTTGTAGCGCTCCAATTGCGCCGAGCGCCACCAGGCGGCGATTGACCGGTCCGGCCACCGGGAATTCGGCCGCCGCCTCCTCGATCAGCCGGGCGAACGCGTCCACCGCGCGCTGCCGTGAGGTCGTCAGGACGTCGCCCGACCTGCGCACCTCGAGATGCATGATGCGGGCCCGCCGCCAGTCGGCCGTGGCGAACTCGATGTACGCGCGAATCCCCGCCTCGACCTTGCCCTCCAGGCTGTGCGGGGCCTCCTGCAGGGCCTTGGCCACGTGGGCGAGGCTTTCCTCGACGCACCTCTCGTGTAACGCCTGAAGCAGCTCCTCGCGTCCCCCGAAACATTCGTAGAAGGCGCGGTTGGAGATCCGCGCCTCCGAGCACAGCCTTTCGATGGTCGTCGCCGCGAAACCCGGCTTCGCGTATAGCGTGTAGGCGGCTGTCATCAGCCGCTCGCGTCTGTCCGCCAGCCTTTGCTCGGCTGACATTCCCCGGTAAGACCGGTTCACATTCCACCCGTCCAACATGATCGTGGCCCCCAGAGCACACAATTATGGACGGATGATCCGCTTTGGGAAAGGGCGCGAAGATTACCTTCTACGTCGCCCGTGCAAGAACGTGACAATCCTGATCAGTCGCTCAAGCTCCTCCGGCTTGCGGGTGAACGAGGTGAGGTTCATGCCCGGCAGCGCGAATCGCTGCCGCGCGATCGCCTTCGGCCGGGCGAACTCGCGCAGCCCGTCCGCGCCGTGGATGCGGCCGAACCCGGAGTCGCCGACGCCGCCGAACGGCAGCGAGGGCACCGCGGCGAACGAGATCACCGAGTTGATCGCGGTCATGCCGCTGCGCATGAGGCGGGCCAGTTCCATGGCCCGGCGCGTGTTGCGCGAGAACACCGTCCCGGCCAGGCCGTAGGCGGAGGCGTTGGCGAGTTGCAGCGCCTCCTGGGCGTCACGGGTGCGCCGTACGGTGATGGTCGGCCCGAACGTCTCCTCGCGCACCGCGGGGGAGTCCTCGGGCACGTCCTCGACGATCACCGGGTCCACGTACGGCGCCCGGACCGACTCCCGGCCGCCGGTGACGGTCCGGCCGGACTTGACGGCGTCGTCGATGTGCCGCTTGATGATGTCGAGCTGCCCCGGCATGGTGATCGGCCCGTAGTCCTGGCCGGCCTTCACCGAGGCGACGCGCTCGGCCAGCTCCCGCATGAACGGCTCGTAGACGGCGTCCACCACGTACACCCGCTCCACGCCCACGCACGTCTGCCCGGCGTTGGACAGCGCCCCCCACAGGCAGGCGTCGGCGGCGGCCCGCACGTCCGCGTCGGCGTCCACGATGAACGCGTCCTTGCCGCCGCACTCGGCCACGATCGGCGTGAGGTTCTCCGCGCAGGCCGCCATCACCCGCTTGGCCGTGGCCGTCGAGCCGGTGAAGGCGATCTTCTTGACCCGCGGGTCGGAGGCGAGGGCCGCGCCCGTCTCGGCCAGCCCGGTCACCGCCTGGAACACCGGCCGCTCGGGCACCGACTCGGCGAACAGCTCGGCCATCCGCACGCCGATGCCCGGGGTCAGCTCGGACGGCTTGAAGACGACGGCGTTGCCCGCGGCCAGCGCGTACGCGATCGAGCCCATCGGCGTGAAGACGGGGTAGTTCCACGGCCCGATCACGCCGACGACGCCGAGCGGCAGGTACTCGAGGGTGGCCTCCAGGTTGACGCCGATCATGCCGGTGCGGACCCGGCGGCGGCGCAGCACCTTGTCGGCGTTGCGCGCGGCCCAGTCGAGATGCGTGATCGTCAGCACCAGCTCCAGGGCGGCGTCGCCGACCGGCTTGCCCGTCTCCTCGTGGACGAGCGCGGCCAGCTCGCGCAGCCGGCCGGCCAGCACGGCCTTGTAGTCGAGCAGCCGCCGCCGGCGCTCGGCCGGGCCGAGCGCGGCCCACCAGACGGCCGCCTCCTCAGCCTGGCCCACAACCTCGCGGACCGCCGTGGCGCCCTGTTTCGGGTGGGTGCCGACGACCTCGCCGGTGGCCGGGTTCAGGGAGTCGAACGTCAGCGTCGTCATGGCGTCACGATAGACCGGTAAGCCGGTGCTTACCACGGGCGGCCCCGGAAGCGCTCAGAACAGGGTGGGGTTCTCCGGCTCGATGCCGCGAAGCGTGTCGTAGTCGAGGGTGACGCAGTCGATGCCCCGGTCGGTGGCCAGCACGCGCGCCTGCGGCTTGATCTCCTGGGCGGCGAACACGCCGCGCACCGGGGCGAGCAGCGGGTCGCGGTTGAGCAGCTCCAGGTAGCGGGTGAGCTGCTCGACGCCGTCGATCTCGCCGCGCCGCTTGATCTCGACCGCGACGGTCGCGCCGCCCGAGTCACGGCAGAGGATGTCGACCGGGCCGATCGCCGTCATGTACTCGCGGCGGATGAGGGTGTAGCCGTCGCCCAGCGTCGTGATGTGCTCGGCCAGCAGCTCCTGCAGGTGAGCCTCGACGCCGTCCTTGATCAGGCCCGGGTCGACGCCCAGCTCGTGACTGGAGTCGTGGAGGATCTCCTCCATGGTCAGGACCAGCTTCTCGCCGGTCTTGCCATGGGTGACCGTCCACGTGCCGCCGTCCTCCTTGAGCTTGCACGGCGGGTTCATCCAGTTGAGGGGCTTGAAGGCCCGGTCGTCGGCGTGGATGGAGACGCTGCCGTCCGCCTTGATGAGAACGAGTCTGGGAGCCATCGGCAGGTGCGCCGTGAGCCGTCCGATGTAATCCACGCTGCATCGCGCGATGACCAACCGCATGACGGTCCACCCTATCGGCTCTGGAAAACTGGACGCATGGCGTTCGACAGTGTGGGAGCCGAGGTCCTCCCCAGGGTGGCGGCCGGGACGAGATGAGCCCGCGCCGCGCCCGCCGCAGGGAGCCCCCGCCCCGCCCTGCCGGCTTCCCCCGGGGCATGGACCACGTCGAGCAGTGGCCCGACGGCGAGTGGAAGGTGCGCGCCCTCACGGGCGCCTCCTCCGCCAAGAGCTACCGCTGCCCGGGCTGCGACCAGGAGATCGCCGGCGGCAAGCCGCACGTGGTGACCTGGCCCAACTGGCCGGGCGGCGACGAGGAGCGGCGGCACTGGCACACGGCCTGCTGGCGCAAGCGGCTCGACCGCGGCCCCGGCCGCAGCCGCTACTGACCCCCAGCCCCCTCACCCCCAGCCCCCTGCTCATGAACACTCGAAGGGACCAAGGTGGAAATTCGCGCGGGCACCGAGCTGCCGGCCCGGCGGGAGCCGATCGAGCTGCACACCGGCGACGGCCTGACCCTGGTGGGGGAGCTGGCCCAGCCCCTCGACCGCCCCCCGGTGGCCACGCTGGTCACCCTGCACCCGCTGCCCACCCACGGCGGCTTCATGGACAGTCACGTCTACAAGAAGGCCGCCAACCGGCTGCCCGCGCTGGCCGACCTCGCGGTGCTGCGCTTCAACACGCGCGGCACGTCGTCCGAGCGCGGCACGTCGCAGGGGGCGTTCGACGGCGGGGAGGGCGAGCGCTTCGACGTGGCCGCCGCCCTGGAGTACGCCGAGTACCACGACCTGCCCCGCGTGTGGGTGGTCGGCTGGTCGTTCGGCACGGAGCTGGCGCTGAAGTGGGCGCACGACCCGCTGGTGGAGGGCGCGATCCTGCTCTCGCCGCCGCTGCACCGCGCGACGGACGACGACCTTGACGCGTGGGCGGGTTTCGGCCGGCCGCTTACCGTGCTGGTGCCGGAGTTCGACGACTACCTGCGGCCGGAGGAGGCGCGGGAGCGGTTCGCGCGGGTGCCGCAGGCAGAGGTCATCGGGGTGGACGGGGCCAAGCACCTGTGGGTGGGGGAGCCGTACGTCCGCATCGCGCTGGACGAGATCGTCAAGCGGGTCAACCCGGCCGCGTACCCGCTGCCGACGCATGTCTAACCAGGCCCCCGTATCGATCTTGTGGCAATTTTCTTCACTCCGAACTCAATTCTGATGAAATCTGTCAGGGGATCTAGACGGAACGCCGGTCCTGAATGAGAATCCGATCGGCAACTGAAGATCGTGGAGGCGCCGCGCGGGTCTGACCCGCGGGGCGTCCCGCCTCGGCGCTTGCGAGGGCGGATGCGCGTTGGTCGTGGGCTGATCGTGGTCATGCTGGCAGGGGCGGTCGCGGCGGCGCCCCTGGAGGAACCCGCCGCGGTCGCCGGCGTACGACAACAGCCGGCCCGCGCCGCCGACGACGCGCTTCGCGAACCGGGCGCCTTCATCGAACCGGGCGGCGGCCGGCCCGGCGCCGACCCGGCCGAGAACGCCGCTCTGGCGCTCGCCCGCCGCGACGGCAAGCAGGTCGAGGTCGAGGCGCTGCGCACCGAGACCCGCCAGGTCTGGGCCAAGCCCGACGGCACCTTCACCCTGGAGCAGAACGTCCGCCCGGTCCGCGTGCGCAAGGACGGCGGCTGGGTCCCCGTGGACACCACGTTGCGCCTGCGCCCCGACGGCGCGGTCGAGCCGGTCGCGACGGCGGCCGGGCTCACGTTCTCCGGCGGCGGCAGCGGCCCGCTGGCCCGGCTGTCACGCGGCGCCAAGACCCTGGAGCTCGGCTGGCAGGGCACCCTCCCCAAGCCCACGCTGAACGGCGACACCGCCACCTACGCCGAGGTCATGCCGGGAGTGGACCTCCAGGTGACCGCCGACGTGGACGGCTTCTCGCACCTCCTGGTCGTCAAGTCGCGGCAGGCGGCGGCGAACCTGCCGGACCCGACGTACCCGCTCGCCACCCGCGGCCTGACGCTGAAGGCGGACAAGGCGGGCAACCTGGAGGCCCGCGACAGCGGCGGCGGCACGATCTTCATCGCGCCGACCCCGAAGATGTGGGACTCCGAGGGCAGCACGAGTCAGCAGGCGTTCAAGGAAGGCCGCACTCCGGAGGCCAGGCAGGCCACGATGGGCGTCGAGCTGGCCGGCCGGCAGCTCCGGCTCACGCCGGACCGGAAGATGCTGGCCGACTCCAGGACCCGCTTCCCGGTCTACCTGGACCCGTACTTCTCGGCAGCGCGCGGGTCGTGGACGGCGGTCTGGAGCAACTGGCCCAACTCCAACTACCTCAACTCCAGCGATGTCGCCCGGGTGGGCCACGTCTCGGGGCAGACGAACCGCTCGTTCTTCCAGATGGCCACCGGTTCCGCCATCCACGGCAAGCAGATCATCAAGGCGACGCTGCGCACCTACGAGACATGGTCGTACTCGTGCAGCGCCCGCAAGGTGGAGGCCTGGGGGACCGGAGCCATCAGCAAGAGCACCACGTGGAGCAACCCGCCGGCGAAGACCAGGCTGCTCTCCACGGTGAACGTGGCCAAGGGCTGGGGGGCGTCCTGTCTTCCCGGCGGCGTGGAGTTCGACGTCACGTCATGGGCCGCCGACGCCGCCGCCAAGAAGTGGAACAGCATGACCATCGGCCTGTACGCCACCAGCGAGACCGATGTCTACGCGTGGAAGAAGTTCAAGAACAACCCGACTGCCGTCATCGAGTACAACTCGATCCCGTCAGCCCCCGTGGCCGCCGACGCGTGGTCCGACCCGGGAGGCGCCTGCGTCTCCGGCGAGGAGCGGCCCGTGATCAGCACCGCCACGCCGAAGCTGTGGGCCAAGCTGAAGGACGCCGACAACTCGGTCAAGGGCCGCTTCGAGTGGTACAACGCCGCCGGGACCAAGACCGGTGAGTACGTCACCGCGACGGGCTCGTCGGGAAGCGCCTACTACGCGACGATCCCGGCGGCCGTGTACGCCGACGGAGCACTCATCCGCTGGCGCGTCCGCGCCGAGGACGGCAAGGCGACCAGCGCCTGGAGTCCCTGGTGCGAGGCCACCGTGGACGCCACGGCCCCCGGCAGGGAACCGGTCGTCACCTCGCCCCAGTACACCGAGAACGCCTGGAGCGACGGGCTCGGCCTGGCGGGCACGTTCACGTTCGACCCCAACGGCGTCACCGACGTCGCCGCGTACGTCTACGGGCTCGACACCACGCCGAAGACCGAGGTCGCCCCGGAAGCCGACGGCAGGGCCACGATCGCGCTCACCCCGCGCCACGACGGACCCAACGTCCTGGCGGTGCGCAGCAAGGACCGCGCCGGCCAGCTCGGCCCGATCCGCACGTACGTCTTCAACGTCAACGCCGGCACGGCGCCCAGCGGCCACTGGGCCATGGACGAGGGCCAGGGCACCGTCGCCGGCGACTCGGCGAAGGCCCACCCCGCGACGCTGAACGGCGCCACGTGGACGAGCGGCAAGACCGGCACGGGGCTGCGCCTGGCCGGCGCCTACGCGCAGACCTCGGGCCCCGTCGCCGACACGAGCCGCAACTTCACCATCACCGCCTGGGCCCGGCTTACGGGCAACACCGCCACCGCCACCCTCGTCACCCAGGAGGGCGCGAGGACCGGCGGCTTCTCGCTGCAGTACTCGAAGTCCGACGACCGCTGGGCGCTGGCCCGCGCGGGCGCGGACGCCGACGGCGCCCCGGTGGTCCGCGCGCTGTCCGCGGCGGCCCCGAGACTGAACGAGTGGACCCACCTGGCCGGCGTCTACGACTCCGCGGCGGGCCGGATCTCGCTCTACGTCAACGGCAGGCTGCAGTCCGCCGTCGCCTTCACCCAGCCGTGGAACGCCACCGGGCCGCTCACCATCGGCCGCGGCAAGGTCAACGGCGCCGCGGCCGAGTCCTGGACGGGCGACGTGGACGAGGTCCGCGTCTACGGCCGGGCCATGTTCGAGGAGGAGGTGGCGGACCTGGTCAACAGCGCCGCCACGCTGGTGGGCCACTGGAAGCTGGACGAGGAATCCGGCACGAGCGCCGCCGACTCCTCCGGCCGGGGCACGGTGGCGACGCTCACCGGCGGCGCCTCCTGGACCGCGGGCTGGCTGGACGGCGCGCTGGCGCTCGACGGCGTGGGCGGGTACGCCCAGACCACCGCGCCGGCGGTCAACACCAAGGCCGGGTTCACGGTCGCCGCCTGGACCCAGCTCGACTACCTGCCCACCCGCGACGCCTCGGCCGTCGCCCAGCCGGGCACCCGGGCGGCCGGGTTCCAGCTCGGTTTCGACAAGGAGCAGTCGCGCTGGACGCTGGGCATGGCGGCCTCCGACGCCGACACCGCCGCCCTGGTGCGCACCCGCTCGGACGCCGTCGCCGTGCCGCTGGAGTGGACCCACGTGGCCGGCGTCTACGACGCCGTGCGGGGTGAGCTCAGCGTCTACGTCAACGGCCGGCTCGCCGAGACCACCGTCACCAGCCACGTGAGCGCGTGGAACGCGGTGGGCGCGCTCCAGCTCGGCCGGACCAGGAGCGCGGGCGCCTACACCGGTCACTGGCCCGGGGCGGTGGACGACGTCCGCCTTTACGACGGTCCCCTGAGCGCCGAGCAGATCGCTCAGCTCGCCGCCCAATGAATCTTCCCGGGGGCCTCGGCGCGGGGCCCCCGGGACCTTCCACGACCACTCAGATCTCGCCATAAGCCGCCCAATAATCCCCCCTACAGATTGGGTGTTTCATGGACACACCGTCCGAGTTAGATCTGCCAGAGTCCTACTGGAATCGTTTTCAGGGCGCGATGCGCGAGTCGGCGTGGCCGCGCAGGCTGGCGGCCGTCCTGGCCGTCGTCGTCGTCGCCCCGCTCGTGCCCGCCCTGCCCGCGAGCGCCGCGCCCCGCTCGGCGCCCTCGGTGCAGAAGGAGAAGCCCGTCACCGGCAAGCCCGTGCCGGTGCTGCCCGAACTCCCCGACCCGACCGAGAAACAGGCGTGGAAGGCGCCACCAGGGGTGACCTGGCCCAAACCGCAGACCGCCGAGCTGGGCGGCGCCGCCCAGCTCAAGGCGGCCGACGCCTCTTTCCCCGTACGGCTGGCCGCGCCCAAGGGCGGTGACGCCAAGACCGCCAAGGCGGCCGAATCCGGTCCCGTACGCGTCGAGCTGCTCGACCCCGCGCAGGTGCAGCGCGCCGGCCTGCTCGGCGTCGCCCTGCGGGTGTCGCCCGGGCAGGGCGTGGCGGCCAAGGCCGGCAAGGCCCGGCTCCAGATCGACTACTCGGGTTTCCGCTACGCGTCCGGCGGCGACTACGGCTCCCGCCTGCGCGTGGTGAAGCTGCAGGACTGCGCCCTGGCCCCCACCACGGGGACCGCGGCCGGCGCGGCGTGCCCACTGCCGGAGCCGGTGCCGTCCGAGAACGACACCAAGTCCGGCACGCTCACCGCCGACTTCGACACCTCCGCCCTGTACGCGGTCACGGCCGCGGCGTCGGGCCCGGCGGGCGACCACGCCGCCACCTCGCTCGCCCCCTCGGCGAGCTGGAGCGTCGGCGCCCAGTCCGGTGACTTCAACTGGGACTACGACCTGCGCTCGCCGCCGGCCCTCGGCGGCGACGAGCCGGAGCTGTCCATCGACTACTCCTCGCAGAGCGTGGACGGCCGCACCGCCTCCACCAACAACCAGCCGTCCTGGGTCGGTGAGGGCTTCGAGCTCAACCCCAGCGGCTACGTCGAGCGCCGCTACAAGTCCTGCATGATCGACGGCAAGAAGACCGGCGACCTGTGCTGGGACGGGGAGAACGTCACCCTGGCGCTCGGCAACTCGGCGGTCGAGCTGGTCAAGGACGCCACGACCAAGCAGTGGCGGCCCAAGCGCGACGACGGCACCCGGATCGAGTACCTCACCGGGGCCACCAACGGCGACAACAACGGTGAGTACTGGCGCGTCACCAGCGCCGACGGCACCCAGTACACCTTCGGCCTGAACCGCCTGCCCGGCTGGGCCACCGGCAAGCCGGAGACCAGGTCGGTGCAGACGGTGCCGGTGTTCGGCAACAACAGCGGGGAGCCCTGCTACAACAGCACCCCGGCCAACGCCTGGTGCCAGCAGGCGTACCGGTGGAACCTGGACTACGCGGTGGACACCCACGGCAACGCCACCACCTACTGGTACGCCCAGGAGAAGAACTACTACGGCCGGAACATGAAGCCCGAGCAGGGCACCGTGTACGACCGCGCCGGCTACCTCACCCGCATCGACTACGGCTACCTGCAGAACGAGCTGTTCACCAAGGCGCCGGCCGCCCGGATCGTCTTCGAGACGGCCGAGCGGTGCCTGCCCAGCGGCACGATCACCTGCGCCGCCGACCAGCTCAAGAAGGAGACCGCGAGCCACTGGCCGGACGTCCCGTTCGACCAGATCTGCGACGCCGGCGTGAAGTGCACCGACCGGCTCGCGCCGACGTTCTTCACCCGCAAGCGCCTGGCCAAGGTGACCACGCAGATCCTCAACGCCACGGGCGGGTACAACCCGGTCGACTCCTGGACCCTGACGCACCAGTTCCCCGCCTCGGGTGACGGCATGAGCCCGGCGCTGTGGCTGGCGTCGATCCAGCAGAGCGGCCACGTGGGCGGCACGATCACCCTGCCGAAGATCACGTTCACCGGCGTCCAGCTCGCCAACCGGGTGGACGCCAATGAGGGCCGCGCCCCGCTGGTCAAGTGGCGTGTGCAGGCCGTCAACAACGAGTCCGGCGGCGAGCTGCGCGTCAACTACTCGGCCGCCGACTGCAAGCCCGGCGACGTGCCCGCCGCCGACAAGAACACCAGGCGCTGCTTCCCGCAGCGCTGGGCGCCGCCGAACGAGGCCGAGGTCACCGACTGGTTCCACAAGTACGTGGTCACGCAGACCATGGAGGTGGACCGGATCGGCGGCGCGCCGAACGTCATCACCGACTACGAGTACCTCGACGGCGCCGCCTGGCACTACGCCGACACCAACCTGGTCAAGCCCGCGCACCGCACATGGTCCGACTACCGGGGATTCGGCCGGGTGCGGGTGCGCCAGGGCGACGGGCAGGACACCAAGCGCACGCTGACGGAGTTCCGCTACTTCCGCGGCATGCACGGCGACAAGCAGGCCGACGGCTCCAAGCGCAGCGCGCAGGTCACGGACTCCGAGGGCGTCAAGCTCGACGACCTCGACCAGCTCGCGGGCTTCGAGCGCGAGGAGATCCTCTACGACGGCGACGGCGGAGCCATCATGACCGCCACGCTCGAGGAGCCCTGGTCCCTCAAGACCGCCGAGTCCACGCAGGGCGGCGTCACCAAGGCCGCGTACGTGGTCGAGCCCAAGTCCATGGTCACCCGCACCGCGCTGGAAGGGGGCAAGTGGCGGCGTACCGGCGAGGAGCGCGCGTACGACACCAAGGGCCTGCTCACCCAGGTGGAGGAGAAGGGCGACCTGGCCACCACGGACGACGACCAGTGCACCCGCTACACCTACGCCCGCAACGACACGGCCTGGATGCTCGACTACACGAGCCGGATCCAGAAGGTCGCCGCCGGTTGCGGCACCGCCGTGTCCAAGCTGGCCGCCGGTGAGATCATCTCCGACCAGAAGGTCCAGTACGACAACAAGGCGTACGGCCAGGCGCCGAGCAAGGGCGACGTGACCACGGTCGAGCACACCGTCACCGGGGACGGCGCGACGATCGTCGAGAGCACCCACACCTACGACGCCTACGGCCGCGAGACCAGCGAGACCGACGCGCTCGGCGCCAAGTCCACCACCACCTACAGCCCGGCGGCCGGCGCGCCCCCGACCGAGATCAAGGAGGTCAACCAGCTCGGCTACGTCGAGCGCACCCTGCTCGAACCCGCCTGGGGCGAGCCGTACGCCGAGATCGACGCGAACAACCACCGCGTCGACATGGAGTACGACGCGCTCGGCCGCCTCGTCAAGGTGTGGCAGGCCGACCGGAACAAGGCCGCGGGCCAGTCGCCCAGCACCGAGTACTCCTACACCATGCGCACCGACGGGCCCAGCTTCGTCACCACCAGGACGCTGAACGCGGACGGCACCTACAGCGCCAGCCACGAGCTGTACGACGGCCTGATGCGCAAGCGGCAGACCCAGGAGCCCGCGCCGCGCGACGACCAGACGCAGGACCCGGCGCTGCGCGACGGGCGCACGATCACCGACACCCTCTACAACTCGCTGGGCGAGGCGGCCAAGTCCAACACCGGCTACTTCGCCACCGGGGCGCCCTCGACCGACCTGCTGGCCGTGGCCGACACGGACGTGCCCAACCAGGTCGTGACGATGTTCGACGGCACCGGCGACGCCAACGCCCAGATCCTCAGGACGAAGGGCCAGGAGAAGTTCCGGGTCACCACCACGCAGCAGGGCGACCGGGTCCACGTGACCCCGCCGCCCGGAGGCACGGCCACGACCCGCATCGGCGACGCCGACGACCGGCTCATCGAGCTGCGTCAGTACAAGGGCGCCACCCCGACGGGCGAGTACGAGGCCACCAAGTACACCTACGACCACGCCGGACGGCTGTCCACGGTGACCGACTCGGCGGGCAACGTGTGGCGTCACCACTACGACATGCGCGGCCGCGAGATCAAGACCGAGGACCCCGACAAGGGCGTCACGACGATGACGTACAACGACGCCGACGAGCTGCTCAGCACCACTGACTCGCGCGGCAAGACGTTGTACTACGTCTACGACGAGCTGGGCCGCAAGAAGGAGCTGCGCGAGGGCTCCGCGACGGGCACGCTGCTGGCCGAGTGGAAGTACGACGCGCTGGCCAAGGGCCACCTGAACGCCAGCATCCGCTACGCGGGCGGGCAGGCGTACAAGACCGAGATCAACGCGATCGACTCCGACTACCGTCCGCTGCGCGAGACCGTCACCGTCCCCGAGCGGGAGGGCAAGCTGGCGGGCTCGTACGTGCTCAACACCCGCTACACGATCGACGACCAGGTGCAGTCGGTGAGCTTCCCGGCGGCCGGCGGGCTCGCCGAGGAATCGGTCGTCTACACCTACGACGAGCTCAGCCAGCCGGTCAAGGTCACCGGCCTGTCGGCGTACGTGAGCGCGACCCGCTACTCCAAGCTCGGCGAGACCCTGCAGTACGAGCTCGGCTCGGGAAGCAAGCGCACCTGGCTGACCTACACCCACGACGAGGGCACCCGCAGGATGTCCAGGATGCGGGTGGACAGGGAAGGCGCCGCGGCGTCCGACCTGGACCTCAACTACAGCTACGACGCGGTCGGCAACATCACCAAGATCGCCGACAAGGGCGCGAACGGCCAGGACACCCAGTGCTTCAAGTACGACCACCTGCGCCGGCTGACCTCGGCGTGGACCGCCACCGACGACTGCGCCGGCGGCAGCCCGCAGTCGGACAAGATCGGCGGCGTGGCCCCGTACGCGGTCAGCTACGCCTACGACTCCACCGGCAACCGGACCAAGGAGACCAAGCACGCCTGGGGTGGCGCGGGTGAGAGCACGCGCGACTACACCTACCCGGCCGCCGGCGGCAAGCAGCCGCACGCGCTGCAGAGCGTCGGGCAGGACCTGTTCGAGTACGACGCCGCGGGCAACACCACCAGGCGCAAGGTCGGCAACTCCGACCAGAGCCTGGTCTGGGACGCCGAGGGCAACCTGGAGTCGGTGACGGAGGCGGGCAAGACGACGTCCTTCGTCTACAGCGCGGACGGCGACCGGCTGATCCGCAAGACGCCGACCGACGCCACGCTCTTCGTCGACGACATGGAGCTGCGCTTCGACTTCGCCAAGGACGCCGTCGAGCAGACCCGCTACTACACCATCGGCGGCGAGCCCATCGCGGTGCGCACGCCCGACAACCAGGTCTACTTCCTGGCCAACGACCACCAGGGCACCTCGCAGGCGGCGGTGAACGCCGCGACCGGCGAGCTGGCCGTACGGAGGACGACGCCGTTCGGCGAGAACCGGGGATCGCCGCCGGCGTTCTGGCCGGGGCAGCGCGGATTCGTGGGCGGCACGCAGGACGCCACCACCGGGCTGGTCCACCTCGGCGCCCGCGAGTACGACCCCAAGCTCGGGCGCTTCCTGTCGGTCGACCCCGTCCTGGAGGAGCACAACCCGCAGCAGCTCAACGCCTACGCCTACGCCAACAACAGTCCCGTCACCATGAGCGACCCCGACGGCCAGCTGTTCTGGTTCGTCGCGGCCGTCGTGATCCGGGTCTCGGCGCAGATCATCGCCAGGAGGCTGGCGGCGGCCGCGGCCAGGCGGGCCGCCATCGCGGCGGCGCGTGCGGCGGCCAGGCGGGCCGCCATCGCGGCACGGCGCCGGGCCCTGGCGGAGGCGAAGAAGCGAGCCGCGGAGGCCCGGAGGCGGGCCCTGGAGATCGAGAAGAAGAGGGCCGCGGCCGCGGCCAGGAAGAAGCTCCAGGAACAGGCGAAGAAGAAGGCCCAGGAGAGGGCCAGGAAGGCGGAGACGGCACGGGCCAAGCGGCGGGCCGCGGCCCAGGCGAGAAGAGAGGCCAAGAGGAAAGAGGCCGATCAGGCGGCCAAGCGGCGGGCGTCCGCGGCGGCCAGGACGCGCAACCGGCGGGCCGGCAAGCTCCCCAGCGGGATCCAGCGGGCCCGGCAGCGTCCGGCGCAGCGGCCGACCAGCCACCGGGCCACGCAGCGGCAGTCCCCGCCCAGGGACAGCCGGCAGCCGATGCAGCCACGGCCGAGCCAGGTCTACCGCAACGACGGCTCGACGCAGCCGACCCAGTCTTACACCGTCTACCGCAACGGCCGGACCTACCCGGACGGACCGCCGCCCCCCAACCAGCCCATCGGCTCCGGCTCCGGCCAGGGCCAGCGGCAGATCTTCCGGCCGGAGAAGGTCGAGCCGGAGAACACGAGGACGGGCACGGTCGCCGAGACCGGCGCCAGGGTGACCGGCTACATGGACAAGAGCGGACTGGCCGACGCGATCGAGATCATCCTCTGGGGACTGGGCGGCGGCGGCTGACGCCCCTTCTCCCCTGAACCAGGACACCGGCGCGGGACCCTTCGCGGGGCCCGCGCCGGTGGCGTTCATGGGCGCCATATCCCTAGAATCATGTTCGGTACTGACTTGAGGAGGAAGTGTGGGCGCGTTCGATCTCAGCGGTAAGCAGGCTCTGGTCACCGGGGCGTCGAAGGGGATCGGGCGGGCCATCGCGCTCGCCTACGCGGAGGCGGGGGCGGACGTGGCGCTCGTGTCCCGCTCGGCCGACTCCCTGGCCGAGGTCGCCAAGGAGGTCGAGGCGCGGGGCGGCCGGGCCCTGGTGATCCCGGCCGACCTCACGGACCGCGACGCCGCCGCCGACGCCGTCCGGCAGGCCGTCGAGGGCCTCGGGCACGTCGACATCGTCGTCAACAACGCCGGCGGCTCGAACTTCATGGTGGAGTTCAAGGATCTGCGGCTGTCCGGGTGGGACAAGCTCATGCGGCTCAACCTCGACTCGGCCATGGTCGTGTGCCACGCGATCGCTCCCCACCTGCTCGAACGGGGCAGCGGCTCGGTGATCAACGTCGCGTCGGTGGCGGCGCTGGGCGCGCCCTTCCTCGCCGGGTACGCGGCGGCGAAGGCCGGCCTGGTGGCGCTGACCAAGACCCTCGCGGTGGAGTGGGCGCGGACGGGTGTCCGGGTCAACGCCCTGTGCCCGGGCTGGACGGCCACGGAGCTCAACCGCAACCTGTGGGAGGACGAGACGGCGAGCCGGGCCACGGTCGCGAGCGTCCCGATGCGCCGCTGGGGCACGCCGGAGGAGATGGCGCACCCGGCGGTGTTCCTGGCGGGCGACGCGTCGGCGTACATCACGGGCCAGGTCCTCTTCGTGGACGGCGGCGCCACGGCCATCGGCCTGAGCTGACCCCCGACGCGGCAGGCTTCCGGAAACCCCGGACGGCGGGAAGGCGCAGGCAGAGAGTTCGCGGAGCGTGGGCCACCGGAAAGCGGACGACTTTATCGGGGTATATCGGTATCGCGGTATACGACGTGAAGTGATTGTCTCAGGGAACCGGTCTACCGTGTGATCGTGCAGCTCTACACAAGATCAGCGGGAACCGGCCTGCCGGTCGTACTGCTCCACGCCTTCCCCCTCTCCTCGGCCATGTGGCTGGCGCAACGCGAGGGACTGGCCGCCACGTGCCGCGTCATCACACCTGACCTGCGCGGCTTCGGAGGTTCGCGGCTGGGCGAGGACGAGCCGTCCGTCGACGTGATGGCCGACGACGTGGCCCGGCTGCTCGACCAGGAGGACATCGACCGCGCCGTGATCGGCGGCCTGTCGATGGGCGGCTACGTGACGATGGCCTTCTGCCGGCGTCACCCCGACCGCGTCCTCGGCGTCATCCTGGCCGACACCAAGGCGACCCCCGACCCGCAGCCGGCCCGCGACAACCGCGAGCGCATCGCCCGGGCGGTGCTGTCCGGCGACACCGACGTGCTCGTCACCGACGTGCTGCCCGGCCTCGTCGGGACGACCACCAAGGAGCGCCGGGCCATGGTCGTGGGCCGGGTCAAGGGGCTCGTCCAGTCGGCGCCGCCGGGCGCGGTGGCCTGGGCGCAGCGCGCCATGGCGGCCCGCCCCGACTCCGCCGCCACCCTGGCCGCCCTCAAGGTGCCGCTCCTCGTCATCGTGGGCGAGGAGGACCAGCTCGCGCCGCCCGCCGAGGCCGAGGCCATGGCGCGGGCCGTACCCGGGGGACGGCTGGAGGTCATCCCCAAGGCCGGTCACCTGAGCGCGGTCGAGCAGCCGGAGGCGTTCAACGCGGCGGTCGCGGAGTTCCTCAGGACTGAGCTTGGCGAGGCAGGACGATCTCCCGGATGATCAACGCGATGGCCGCGGCGACCGGGATGGCCAGCAGCGCGCCGACGATCCCGAGCAGCGCGCCGCCGACCAGCGCCGCGATCACCGTCACCGCGGGCGTCACGTCCACCGAGCGCTTCATCACCCTCGGGTAGATGAGGTAGTTCTCGATCTGCTGGTACACGAGGAAGAACGCCGCGCACGCGATGCCCAGAGGCAGCGACTGGAGCAGCGCCACCCCGGTGACCAGCACGGCGCCGATGGTGGCGCCGACCAGCGGGATCAGGTCCGTCAGCGCCACCACCAGCGCCAGCGCCAGCGCGTACCGCACGCCGAGCACCGACAGGAAGATCCACGCCACCACGCCAGCGATGACCGAGATGAGCACGTTGCCGGCCACGTAGCCGCCGATGCCGCTCAGGATCTGCTCCGACAGCGCCGCCGTGCGCTCCCGCCGCGAGGCCGGCACCAGTCTGAGCAGGTACGCCTTGATCGTGTGCAGCGAGCCGAGGAAGTACAGCATGAGCACGAGCAGCGTCACCGTGGTGAACAGCCCGTCCAGCACGACGAGCCCCGCCCCCAGGACACCGCTGGCCAGCGACGGCGCGAGCGTGCCCGTGACGAAACCGGCCAGCTTCGGCAGGATCTGGTAGTCGGCGTCGAGACTGCGCAGGGTGGGGTGGTTGCTCAGTTCCTTGACGTAGCCGGGCGCGGCCGCGACGAACTCGGCCAGCTCCTTGCTCACCGGCGGCACGACGGCCAGCCCGAACAGCACGAAGCACACGATGACGCCGGCGAACACGATCGAGATCGCCCCGCGCCGGGCCACCCCGGCCCGCTGCAGCGCCTCGACCGCCGGGTTCAGCCCCACGGCCAGGAACATCGCGACCACGACGAGGATGATCACGCTGAGGGAGGCGACGACCATCTGCGCGATGGCGATCGCCGTGAGCACGCCGAGCCCGCCGACCAGCCCGAACAGGAACGGCCCGCGCCCGAACGGCCGCCCCGGCATCCCGTACGCCGCCGTCCCCGCCGTCTCCGCTCTCCCCGGCCGGGCGTCGCCCCGAGCCGGGTCCGATGAGGCGTCCCCCCGGACCGCGCCCGGCGGGGCGTCAGAGGATGAGGCGTTCTCCCGGGCCGCGCCCGGCGGGGCGTCAGAGGGGGAGGAGGCGGGGGACGGGGCGTCGGTGGAGTCCTGGGGGGTGTCACGGGTGACGTCGGCGGACAAGCGAGGCTCCTGGAGGTCGGGGGCGGACCAGGCGCCGGCGCCGCGAAGGGGGCCCGGCAACAGAAAGAGAGCCTAGCGACCTCATGGTCGCCAGGCTCTCCCCGTGCCGTCACTCAGGCCCCCGTGCGGGCGGCTACTCCTGCCACCACTCCGCGTCGTCCTCGGCCTTGGCCTCCGGCTTGGCGGCCGGGGCGGGCGTCAGCGGCTTCTCGGCGGCCGGCGCCGGGATCGCGGGCTTCGGCGGGGCCGCCGTGACCGCGGGCTCCGGGTCCATGCCCGGCAGGGCGGCGCCGCCCAGCAGCTGGCGCAGCTGCGCCAGGTGGCTGGTGATGCTGTCGCGCTGGCGGGTGAGCTCGTCGACCTGGCGCTGCATCGCGGTGCGGGTGCGCTCGGCCTCGTTCTTCGCCTCGGTGACGATGGTCTCGGCGCTCGACTTCGCCTCGGCCACGACCTGGTCGGCGTTCTTGCGGGCGTTGGCGACCAGCTGCTTGGCGTGCAGGTCGGCCTCGCGGCGGGTCTGCTCGGCCTGCTGGGTGGCCTTGGTGGCCCGGGACTCGGCCGTCGCGGCGCGCTGCTCGGCCTCGGCGACCAGCTTCTGCGTCGCGGCCTGCGCGGTGGCGTGGCGCTCCGCCTCCTGGCGCTCCGCCTCCTCGCGCCGGGACGCCAGCTGGATCTCGAACTCCGCCTCGTCCTGGGCCCGCTTGGCCTCGGACTCCTCCAGGACCCGCTGCGCCTGCGCCCGCATCTCGTCGGCCTGCCGCTTGGCGGTGGTCAGCACCTCGTCGCGCTCACGCTTGGTGGAGGCCCGCAGCTGGGCGACCTCCCGCTCGGTGGTGGTGCGCAGCTTGGCGATCTCGCGCTCGGCGTCGGCCCGCTTCTCGGCCACCTCGTGGTCGGCGGTGGCCCGCAGCTTGGCGACCTCGCGCTCGGTGGTGCTGGTCAGCTCGTCGGCCTCGCGGCGCGCGGTCGAGCGGATGTCCTCGGCGTCCCGCTCCGCGGTGGTGCGCATCTCGTCGCTCTCGCGGGTGGCCTGCGCGCGCTTCTCGGCGGCCTCGGCCTCGGCGGCGGCCCGCATGTCGGCCGCCTCCACCTTGGCGGCGGCCTTGATCTCGTTAGCCTCGGATCTCGCGGCCTGGACCAGCTCGGTGGCCTGCTCCTCGGCCAGCCGGAGCAACTGCTCGATGCGGGCGCCGAGACCGGAGTAGGTCGGGCGCTCCTGCTCCTGCAGCTGACGCTGGGAGTCGGACAGATCGCGCTGCAGGTTGGAGACCTGCTCGCGGGCCTGACGCAGCTCGCCGTCGAGCTGCTTCAGGTGGTCGTGGACCTGGTGACGGTCATAGCCACGGAGGACCACGTCGAACTCGCGGGCGGGGGCGTCCTCGAAGAAGTTGTTGAGCTGGGCGTCGATGTCGGACTGCATGGAGGCTCGATCCTGGGTTGTCGAGACGGCTACACGGGCCGGACGGGGGGTTCGGGGGCAGCCGAGCCGGGAGCCTGTGCCTCTCGGCAGGCTCCATGTCCGGTGGAAGGCCAGAGTACTCCGCTGGTGCCGAGTCTGAAGCCCCGTCCAATTTTCTGCGCGACTAGTTACATATGAACGTTTCTTGCGTTTGTTACGGCCTGGTCGCCTGGACCAGCTCCGTCAGCATTCCTCCCACGTCCTTCGGATGCAGAAACGCGATCTGCGAGCCCATGGACCCGTGCCGCGGGCGCTCGTCCAGGACACGTACGCCTTTACCGCCGATTCTATCGATCGCCTCAGCCACATCAGGAACCCCGAATGCCACATGATGCACACCCTCGCCCCGCCGGGCGAGGAACTTGCCCACCGGGGAGTCCTGGGACAGCGGTTCGAGCAGCTGGATGTAGGAGCCGCCGCCCTCGCCGTCGGCGATGTGGAGCATGGCCTCCTTGACGCCCTGCTCCTCGTTGACCTCCCGCGCGACCACGGTGAGCTCGAACGTCTGCGAGAAGAGCGCGATCTTCTCCTCCAGGTCGTGACAGGCGATCCCGATGTGGTCGATCCGCATGAACATGTGTGGCCAGCCTCCATAGCCGTCGAGCGTCTACCCGTGGGTATGGTGTCAAAGAACCCCTCGCCCGCACAGGAGGCCACCGCCATGTCTGGTTCCGTCATCGTCGCCGGAGCGCGCACCCCGATCGGCAGGCTGCTGGGCGCGCTGTCCGGGCTCCCGGCCGTGGAGCTGGGCGGCATCGCCATCAAGGCGGCGCTGGAGCGGGCCGGCGTGGCGCCCGAGGACGTCGAGTACGTGATCATGGGCCAGGTGCTCCAGGCGGGCGCCGGCCAGATCCCCTCCCGCCAGGCCGCCGTCAAGGCCGGCATCCCGATGACCGTCCCCTCGATCACCATCAACAAGGTCTGCCTGTCCGGCCTCGACGCGATCGCGCTGGCCGACCAGCTCATCCGCGCGGGCGAGTTCGACATCGTCGTGGCGGGCGGCATGGAGTCGATGAGCAACGCGCCGCACCTGCTGCCGGGCCTGCGCAAGGGCGTCAAGTACGGCGGCGCCGAGATCGTCGACTCGATGGCCCACGACGGCCTGTTCTGCGCGTTCGACCAGTGCGCGATGGGCGAGTCCACCGAGCGGTACAACTCCAGCCTCGGCATCGGCCGCGAGGAGCAGGACTCCCTGTCGGCCCGCTCCCACCAGCTCGCCGCCGCGGCCATCAAGAACGGCGTCTTCGAGGACGAGATCGTGCCCGTGGAGGTGCCGCAGCGGCGCGGTGAGCCGCTGGTGGTCAAGGACGACGAGGGCGTGCGCGGCGACACCACGGCGGAGACGCTGGCCAAGCTGCGGCCGGCCTTCGCGGCCGACGGCACGATCACGGCCGGCTCGTCCTCGCAGATCTCCGACGGCGCCTGCGCGGTCGTCGTCATGTCCCGCGCCAAGGCCGAGGAGCTGGGTCTGCCGTGGCTGGCGGAGATCGGCCGCCACGGCAACGTGGCCGGGCCCGACGCCTCGCTCCAGTCGCAGCCGGCCAACGCCATCAAGCAGGCCCTGCTCAAGCAGAACCTCACGGTCGCCGACCTCGACCTGGTCGAGATCAACGAGGCGTTCGCCAGCGTGGTGCACCAGTCGGCCAAGGAGCTGGACCTGCCGCTGGACAAGGTCAACGTCAACGGGGGCGGCATCGCGCTCGGCCACCCGATCGGCGCCTCGGGCGCCCGCATCGTGCTCACGCTCGCCCACGAGCTGCGCCGCCGCGGCGGCGGCCTGGGCGCCGCGGGCCTGTGCGGCGGCGGCGGCCAGGGCGACGCCCTGATCATCAGAGTCCCGCGGCAGCACGAGGTCTGAGGACCCGGACGCGATCGTCGAGGACGCGCTCACCCACTGGGGGTGCCGGCGCGACACTCGACCGTGAACACGACGCCGCTGACCGGTTCTGACGGAAGGCATGGTCAAGGGGGCGCCGTAACGGCGGCCCGCCGTCATCCGGTCAGAGGCCGTCTCCCTGGAGGCCCTCAGCCGCGTGCGGCGACTGGGGCCTGCCAGGCGGTGCCGTAACAGAAGAAGAAAAACCAGCGGTGCCGTAACAGACACTCACGAGAACAGCTTCGCGACGAACGAGCGGCGACGCCCGGACGCCTCGCGGGCGAGGCGGTGGCGGGCGGCGGTGCGCTGCAGCTCCTCGGCGCGGTTCCGCATGACGAGGTACTCGAGTTCGGCGTTCATCCGAATCGCTCCAGGTTCTTGAGGTGCTTGGTTCCTGCACTCTCAAGATTCGTCCTAAGGCCCGCCCGGCCACATCGGGCGGATGCCCTAAACAATCACCCGGACCGGATACCTAGGGAGGGACGGCCGCGTCTGAGGTACCTAGGTCATGGCTCGTCGCTGAACTTCACCACGACCTTCGTGAAGCCGAGCGACTTCAGCAGCCCCTCCAACATGGCCTTGGTGTTGGTGTCGGCCCGGGCGCGCAGGTCGCTGGAGGCCGCCGCCTCGGCGATCTTCTTCTCGGCCAGCACGTACACCTCCCTCTGGTCGCCCGGCGAGGACGACAGGAAGTCCTGCACCCGGTCGAGCAGCCCGCGCTGCTGGGCGAAGACGTACGAGCGGCTGTTGTCCAGGTTGGGCTTCTCCAGCTGGGCGCGCGGCAGGCGGACCGTCACCTGGGTGCGGTCCGGCGACACCGTCACGGCGTTCGCCCCGAGGCCCGAGAAGTCCACGTACGCGTCGACGCCGCCCGCCCCGACGAACAGCGTGCGGGTGCCCTTGACCGCGTCGGGCAGGAAGTTGGCGTCCTTCTCCAGGTCGACGACGACCTGGAAGCTGCCGGTCGCCGCCTCGAAACGGCTGAGGTCCTTGATGGACTGGAGCAGGACGGGCTGGCTGCGGTCGATCGCCTGCTCGCCGGTCGGGTCCAGCCACGTCCACGCCAGCCGGCCGCCGACCACGAGCAGAACCACGAGGACCAGCAGCCCGGCCACGTATCGCCACCTGCGGCGCCGCCCCGGTGAGACCGCGGCGGGCGCCGTACGGGATGTCGTCATACCGTGGTGCCTACCCGGATGTCGATCACCATTGCCAGCCGTTTGGTGACATCTGTGACTCCTCTGCTACCTGAAAGGGAGCGGCTTCTCGCTTTCTCCGGCTGTGATGGCCGGAGGAGGCGACGGTCAAGCTCTGACCGCCACTCCTCAGGAGCGCGGGAGGACGGTATCAGGGAAACGAATCCCCTGCCTGGTCAATCCGGCGGTCCCCGCTCGCGAGACCTATGGTCTCCAGTCGGTCACGGTCGCGTCGCCCGCGTCCGGATAGACCGGGTACACCTGCTGGGGCGAGCCCGCGGTGGCGGTGATCCGGGCCGCGCCCGAGCGGCGCCGCGCGCCCCCGCCGGGGCCGCCGCCGAAGTGGGTGCTCGACAGCCGGCACGACTGGAAGTCGCTGAAGAACATGCGCAGCCACTCGCGCCGCTGGTGCTCGCTCAGCCCGGAGAACCACGCCGCCGCGTACTCGTGCTCCGGCAGCGGCCCGCCGGGCAGCGGCTCGCCCCGCAGCCACGCCATAACGATCTCCCGGTAGCCGTCGGCCAAGGTGCCGGGGCACTTGGCCGCCAGCGACTCGACGTACTCGTACGACGCCTCGTCCGCGAACCCCGCCGACAGGTCGCGCACGTGGATGGGCGCGAGCCCGGGCGTCGGGCGCAGATCGTCCTCCAGCGGCCGCTGCTCCACTCGCGTGAACGCCGCCGGGGTGCCCGCCAGCCGGGAGGCGATCTTGGTGAAGGCCGCCCCCAGCTCGGTCAGGCCGGCTCGCATGGCCGGGTGGAGGCAGACGGTGATGGGCCACTCCTGGCAGGAGTAGGCGATGTCCTGCGCGGCGGCCGGCTTGGGCGCGGCCAGCAGCCGCGCCACGCCCGTGCCGGC
>NZ_JBFAIA010000056.1:0-44942 GCF_040654455.1 Nonomuraea sp. NPDC050691 | reverse complement strand
GATAACTACCCCTACACAAAAACACTCTTCCCCACCACCACGCTGTCCGCATCTGTCCGGGGCCTCCGCGACCGCGGGCACCCCCCCCCCGGCCGTGGCGGCCGAGGCCGCCGTCGCCGGGACGGAGGTGCGGCCGGTGCCGTCCGTCCGCCGGCCCGCTCCCGCCACCGTGAACGTCCCCATGGAGGTCTCGCCCGCCCTCCGCGAGGCCGGAGGGCAGCCCGCCGGGCCGGCCGCTCCGCAGATCACCGTTCCGGCCGGCTCGCGGCTGGTGAGCGAGATCGAGCGCGAGGCGTCCCGCCAGGTCGGCGCGGGAGGCCCTGACGTGCGGGCCGTGCTCCCCGACACCCGGGACGCCCGCCCCCTGACGCTGAAGAACCCATCGGCCGCCCTGTCCCGCTCCCTCGCCGACACCCTCACCGGCGCCCTCGGCGCAGGGCGAGGCGGCACGGCGGGAGGCGGCGCAGGGGGAGGCGGCGCAGGCGCGAGGTCGCCCGAGCGGCCCGCTCAGGGCGGGGCGTTCGGCGGGGCGTCCGTGCGGACGGAGGCGGCGCGGGGTCGTGCCGCTGCGGCGGCGCCCGGGCTGACGTACCGGCTGTGCGTGGAGAGCGCCGAGGTGCCCGTGTCCTGCTCGGCCGTCCGGCCCGTGGCGGTGCCGGCGGCGGCCGACGTGACCGGCGACGGCGTTCCCGACCTGGCCGCCGACCTGGTGCCCGCCGTCCGCCCCCAGGAGGGCGCCGTGGGAGTCGGGTTCGCCGTGCGGCGGCTGCCCGGGGCCGCGGAGAAGCTCAGGGCGCGCGTGTGGGCGGAGTACGACGGGCGCGTGTCGGTCGGGTTCGACGGGCTGCGGAAGGGGGCGTCCCTGTCGGCCGCCGACCGCGGGACGTTCACGGTCGACCTGTCCGGCAAGCGGGTACGGGCCGAGGTGAAGCGCACGGACCCGGGCGCCTCCGCGGCCGTCATGGCCGGTCTGACCGGCCGTACCGCGGTCAGCCTCACCCAGACGCCCGCCACCGGGAGCCTCACCGTCGACGCCACGCTCGCCACCCCCGCGCTGGAGGTCACCGCGTCCGCCGTCGCCCGGGTGGACGCGGTGGCCGTGGACCGCAGCAGGTACATCCGCGCCGTGCTCGACCGCATGCCCACCCGCGCCCGGGTCGAGCTGACCCGGCGCGACGGCGCCGCCCGGGTGCGTTTCGCCGGGTCGAGCCCGGCCGGGCGGGCCGAGCTGCGCGGCTACACCTACAGCGACGGCCGCCTGTCCCGGGCGATGAGCGCCGAGCTGCGCGACGTCCCGCCGGCCCTGACCGCCGCGTACGAGACCGGCCAGGGACGCCACGCGCTGGAGGTGACCTCCGGCGGGGGGCGGGCGGGAGCGGCGAAGCTGGTGTACTTCGACCGGGCCTCCGCCGGGACCGTGCTGCGGGCCGAGCTCGACGGACTGCCGGCCAGGGTGCGCCTGGAGACCGACCCGGCCGCGCACCGGGTCACCCAGACCTCCGGCTCGGCCATCGGCAGGCTCGCGGTGGTGCTCCAGCGGGGCGGCGGCGCGGTGTCCAGCCCGCGCGGCGGCCACGTCACCATGATCAAGGATGGGGCCGCGCTGGGCGTATCGGCGCTGCTGTCCAAGGTGTCCGGGCTCGACGTGACGTACGGGGCCACCCCGCGTGCCACGCTGAAGGCCGCCCCGGGAGGGTCGTTCGTCGCCGCGGCGAGCCTCGACGGCGCGCGGCTGGCCCGGTTGGAGCTGTCCAACACCCCCGGCGACGTGGACGTGACCCTCGCGCCGGCCGCCCGCAAGGCCGTCTACCGGGGGGCGGGCGTGATCCGCGAGGCCCGGGTCGCCTACACCGACCTGAAGCAGGGCCCGACCGTCGACGCCACCGTGTCGGGGACGCGCGGCGAGGTGGCGGCGTCCTGGACGTTGGGGGAGCGGTCCGAGGTCGAGGTCACGGGCACGTCCCGGCTGCCCCGAATCCGGCTGTACGCCACCCGGGGCCCCCTCGGGGGCTCGGCCGAGGCCGGCGACGGGGACGACGTGCGGGCGGAGATCGCGGGTGCGGGGCGGCGCGTGCGGCTGGTGGCCGACACCGCCGGCCGTACCCTCGCCTGGACGTCCGACCGGTCCGTCGGCTCCGTCGCCGCGCTGGCCCGCGCCCGGGTGGACGGCCGCTACGTCAGGGCCTCCGCCCGCGTCACCGGCGTACCGGCCCGCTTCGACGCCTCCTGGGACGCCGGGGCGTACCGCTTCCGCGGCGTGTCCGGGCCGGTGAAGTCGGCGGAGCTGGCCGTCACCAACCACGACGGCGTCCGCGTGCCCACCGGGCCGCACCTGGCGGCCCACTACGACCAGGCCACCGGCGACCTCGACGCGAGCGTGCGGGTCACGGGGCTGAGGGACGTGGACTTCACCCCGGAGGAGGCCGGGTTCACGGCCGGGTTCGGGGCGGCGCGGCAGCGGCTGGCGCTCGACGCCGACGTCACGCGGGGTGACCTGCGGTTCGGGCTGCTGGGGCACGTCGGCCCCCTCCCGGGACGGCTGTCCGTCACGTCCGCGAACGGCGTGATCACCTACACCGGCGGCCCGGCGGGCTCCCGCGAGGGCGCCGGTGGCGCCGGCACGGGCGGGGGGCTGGACCTGCGGGCGCGGGCGTGGGCGGGCAAGGCGGGCGCTCTGCGCGCCATGGCCGCCGCCCCGGCCGTCACCGGCGGCGTCTCGCTGGTCGACGGCCGCTGCGAACCCGGCACGCCCGGTTGCCAGGAGGGGGCGTTCTGCGTCGCCGGGCGCGGCTGCTTCGGAGTCCAGGCGTACGTGGACCTGAACGGGCTGCCGGACCGCGTCACCGTGGACCCGGCCAGGAGGGCGCTCACGTTCGACGGGTTCCGGCCGCGGGGCGGCGGCCTCGACGTCTACCTCGCCAGCACGGTCCTCGCGCCCGTCCCCGTGCAGGCGCGGGCCACGCTCACCGGCCTGCCGCGCACCGTCACGAGCATGGCGGTCGGGCCGTTCGAGGTGGGTGGGCACGGGGTCGTACGGGCCGCGTACCGGGTGCGGCCGGCCGCGACGCTCGGGTCGCTCACCGTTCACGCCGAGGCGGGCGGCGTCCGCGGGCGGCTGGCGGTCGAGCCGGTGCCCGCGGCGCTGGACGTCCAGGGCACGTACGGGGCGCGCACCCGCGTGCGCGTCACCGACTCCGCGCCGGTCAAGCGGCTCAGCGCGGCGGTCACCGTGCCGGGGGCGGGCAGCGGCGAGCTCGATCTCAGTGACGTGCCGGCCGTCTTCGGGCTGGACACCGACGCGTCCGGCGGTCCCCTCCGCGTCCCCGCCCTCACCTACAAGGCCCTCCCCGCGCCCGGAGCCGGAACAGGCCGGGGCGCGGGTGGCAAGACGGGAGACGCCGCGGGCAAGGGGCTGAACGCCCTCGACGGGCGGCTGGCCGTGGAGGGCGGGCTCGTCGACCCGAGCGGGCGGCTCGGCGGCGTGGTGCTCTCCGTCACCGACCTGGCCGCCGGCACCACCATCCGTCCCGGCCCCGGCGGCCAGGGCGCCGACCTCGTGTCGAGGCCCGTGCCGACCGGACGGCTCGCGGTGCGCGCCGGGCTCACCATCGACCCGGTCGCCCGCCAGCGCCTCGCCGTCGCCAAGGACGTCCCGTACACGACCGGCTTCCTGTCCTACCAGGTCAGCGGCGAGTTCGGGCTGGAGCGCAGCGTTGTCCAGGACGTCTCCATCGCGGCGCGCCGCGTGTCGTGGCTGCGGGTGCGGCCGGGCCGGGTCCCGTTCGGGCTGAAGGCGCCGGCCGCGGCCGGCTATCTCGCGCCGGGCTTCGAGGGCGCGTACGGCCGGCTGGACCTCGCCGCCAAGGGCGTGGACCTGCGGCCCGACGTGCGGCTGGACGTGCGCCTGAGCCGCAAGCTCGGCGCGGACGTCTTCCGCGACTCGGTGCGGCTGGGCCGGACGACCTCCCTGGCGCTGCGCCGCTACGACCAGCGGATGCGGCGCATCGGCGCCCGGCAGTCGATCAGCGCCGCCGGGGTACGGCTGGCCTGCCTGACCGTGGACGCCCGGCCGGGGTTCGCCGAGGGGCGGGACGGGAACACCATCACGCTGCGCGGCGCGGACGGGCCGCAGATGGTGTCGCTGCTCGACCCGGGCGGCCAGGTGCCGGACTACGCGGTGGACCTGCTGACGCACTTCATGTCGCCGTTCCCGGACGCCGGCTGGAAGGTGGCCGGCGTCAAGGCCGGCCGCTGCGCCGCCCCCTCCGCCAGGCCGGACAGCCGCTGACCCGACCCCGGGCACTCGCCGCCCCCGGCCGGACAGCCGCCGACCGGCCCCGGTCGCGCGCCGATCAGGCGCGGGCGGCGGACTCGGTGAGGGAGCGGGTCAGGCGGCTCAGCGTCCGGTGCAGGTCGGCCAGCTCGTCCGGCCCCATCCCCGACGCCTCCATGATGCGCCGGGGCAGCGGCTCGGCCCGCGCCCGCAGCAGCGTGCCCTCGGGCGTGAGCCGTACCAGCACCGACCGCTCGTCGCCCGGGTCGCGCTCGCGGCGCACGAGCCCGGCCGCCTCCAGGCGCTTGAGGAGCGGCGACAGCGTGCCGGAGTCGAGCCGCAGCGCGACCCCGAGGTCCTTGACCGACACCTGCCCCCGCTCCCAGAGCACGAGCATCACGAGGTACTGCGGGTAGGTCAGCCCGAGCGCCGCCAGCTCACGCCGGTAGACCGCGTCGAGCGCGCGCGAGGCGGCGTGCACGGCGAAGCACGCCTGGTCGTCGAGGCGGAGAGTGTCCATGATCCCATGCTATCCGATTTGACGGTCGCCAATTCAATTGTGCACAATCGAGTTGTAATCAATCTATAGGGAGCGCAGCCATGAGCGTCCTGTACACAGCCATCGCCACCGCCAGCGGCCGCGAGGGCCGTGCCGTCACCTCCGACGGCAGGCTCGACGTGACCCTCGCCCCGCCGAAGGAGTTGGGCGGCACCGGCGCCGGCACCAACCCCGAGCAACTCTTCGCCGCGGGGTACGCCGCCTGCTTCGCCAGCGCCCTCGGCCTCGTGGCCAGGCGCGCCAAGGCCGACGTGTCGGAGGCGTCCGTCACCGCCGAGGTCGGCATCGGCCCGAACGGCGACGGCGGCTTCGCGCTGTCGGTCGTGCTCCGGGTCGAGCTGCCCGACCACCTGCAGGGGGAGCAGGGGCGCGCCCTGGTGGAGGCCGCCCACCAGGTGTGCCCGTACTCCAACGCCACCCGCGGCAACATCCCGGTCGAGCTCGTCGTCGAGTGACCCGGCGAGCGGGCGGCCTTTCGGGCCCCCGGCGGGAGCGGGTCGGGGGCGCGGGCGGCCTCGGGGCGGGGCGCCGGATCAGACCAGGGCGTCGCCCAGCCGGATGACGGTCAGGCCCGGCCGCCGCACCAGCTCGCGCACCGTCCAGATCTCCTCGTCGACCACCGACCCGTCCGGCCGCATCCGGGCCCCCACCCGGAGCGCCGGCCGTCCCGTGTCGTCGCGTACGAGCTGCGCCCGCGCCTCGGTGTCGTCCGTGAACAGCAGCAGGAAGTCACTCGGGTCCGCCGGTGCCTCCATGGCCAGGCCGGGGTGGAGGCGGGGGTGCGCGATCTTCACCAGGTGATCGTTCATTCGGCCGCACCTACCCGGGAAGCGCCCGGGGACGCTTTCACCGCCCATGGGATAGCGCTTACCAGCCCATGTGCGGTGAAATGACATCGACCTTGTCCCCAGGTTCCACAGGTTGGAGATCTTCGTGGCCCTGTTCGACCTGCCGCTTGAGCAGCTCCGCACGTACCGCCCCGAGCGTGACGAGCCCGCCGACTTCGCGGAGTTCTGGACGCGCACGCTGGAGGAGGCCCAGGGCTTCGACCTCGCCCCCGAGTTCACGCGCTACGACCTGCCGTTCGCCTCCGTGGACGTGTACGACGTGTCGTTCGCCGGCTGGGGCGGCCACCGGATCAGCGGCTGGTTCATCGCCCCGCGCGACGCCGAGGGCCCGATTCCCTGCGTGATGCACTACATCGGCTACACCGGCGGGCGCGGCTTCCCGCACGACCACCTCATGTGGCCGGCCGCCGGGTACGCGGTGTTCGTCATGGAGACCCGCGGCCACGGCGGCGCCAGCGTCGGGCACCCGGGCTCCACCGGCGACCCCCACGGCGCCACGCACCCGCACGCCCCCGGCATGATGACCAAGGGCATCCTCGACCCGGAGGAGTACTACTACCGGCGGGTCTTCACCGACGCCGTGCGCGCCGTCGAGGTGGCCGCCACGCACCCGGCCGTGGACGAGAACCGGATCATCGTCTCGGGCGGCAGCCAGGGCGGCGGCATCGCCCAGGCCGCGGCCGCCATGTGCCCGTCGCTCGCGGGGGCGCTCATCGACGTGCCGTTCCTGACGCACTTCCGCCGGGCCGTCGAGATCACCGACCGTGACCCGTACCAGGAGATCGTGCGTTTCCTCGCCAGCCGCCGCGGCGACGAGGAGCAGGTCTTCCGCACCCTGGCCTACTTCGACGGCCTCCACTTCGCAGCCCGCGGTCAGGTCCCCGTCCTGTACTCGGTGGCGCTGATGGACGACGTCTGCCCGCCGTCCACGGTCTTCGCCGCCTACAACCACTGGCAGGGCCCCAAGGAGATCACGGTCTGGCCGTGGAACGGGCATGAGGGCGGCCAGGGCTACCAGCGCGAGGAGCAGCTCCGGTACGTCCACAAGCTGCTGGCCGGCTCCTGAGTCACCCTCCTCGAACGCCGACGGCCCGGTACGGGAACGTACCGGGCCGGCCGGGGCGGGGTCCGGGCATGGCCGGACCCGCGAGAGGTCAGGTGGTGGTCTGATCGGTCACCAGGAACGACACGGCGCCCTTCTCGTCGGCCCCCGCGTCCAGCGACTTGTCGTCGAGCACGGTCGCCGCGACCGGGTCGAGGTAGACGCGCGCCCCCTGCTCCTCGACGACCGCGTCGGTCGGCTCGGGCTGGCTGGCCAGCGAAAGGGTGAGCGTGCCCGTGTCCTGCCCCTGCGACGCGATGCGGACGCCGCTCTGCGAGGGCTCCGGCGCGGAGGCCGTGAGGTCGCGGATGGCCTGGGCAGCGTTTTCTGTCAGGGTGAGCACTAGGCCCCTCCTTGTGGTTGACGTGCAGGAATGTCGTGCCATGCCCGCTTGTTCTGTGCCCAACCCTCCTTTCCCATGATTTTTCAGGATGTGGGGATGAGTCGGCGCTAAGGTATGACTCAATATCCGATCTGGTCATAGGTGGTCAGCATGGCCGTGGCGTTCACCGCCGAGGACAGGGAGCGCATCACCGCCTCCCTCCTCGACACCGCGGAGGAGCTCTTCGCGACCCAGGGGCTGAAGAAGACGTCGCTGGAGGAGCTCGTCGCGCCCTCCGGCATCGCCAAGGGCAGCTTCTACGCGTTCTACGACTCGAAGGAGGCCCTGTACAAGGACGTGATGATCCGCAGGGCCCCGCTCATCGGCGGGCGGCTGGCCGGGGCGCTGAGCAGGCCGCCGAGCACCGAGGCGGTGGCAGCGCTCATCCGGGCGGCGACCGAGGTGCTGACCGGAGACCCCTTCTACCGGCGGCTGCTTACCCACCCCGACGAGCTGGAGGCGGTCGCCCGCCGGGTGGGGCCCGCGGAGATCGCCCAGGTCACCCCGCACCTGGTGCAGCCGCTGATCCGCTACTTCGCCAAGGGCCAGGCCGACGGGGTGATCGTGCCCGGCGTGGCGCCCGAGATCCTCGTGGGCGTCGTCCGCACGGCGGGGCTCGTCGTCCTGAACCGCGACCGGTTCGGCGCCGACTACCAGCAGGTGCTGGACGCCACCATCGACGCGCTGGCGAGGGGACTCACCGCATGAGCGTGCTGAAGAGATACGCCAGGGCCGCCGGCATGACCGACGAGGCCTGGAAGCGCCACGCCAACCCGTGGAGCGTCTGGACCAGGTTCGCGGCCATCCCGCTCATGATCCTGGCCGTCTGGAGCCGGGCGTGGGTCGGCTGGTGGTGCCTGGCCGGGGTGGCGCTGGTCGTCGTGTGGCTGGCGGCCAACCCGCACGTCTTCCCGGCCGTCGAGCGGCCCGAGAGCTGGGCCGCCAAGGGCATCTACGGCGAGAAACTGTGGCTGTACGACAGGTCGCTGGTCGACGGCGACCACCGGAGGGTGCAGCGGCTGCTGATCGCCGTCGGGGCCACCGGGTTCGCCCTGCTGGTCTGGGGACTGGTCGCGCTGGAGGGCTGGCCGACGGTCTTCGGCGCCACGCTGATGGTGCTCGGCCAGCTCTGGCGCATCGACCGCCTCGGACAGCTGTACGAGCGGCACCGCGCCGCCGGCTGACCGTCAGAGCAGGTAGCGCAGCCACAGGTACGGCGTCGCCAGCGCGACCGTGGCGACCATCACGACCAGGCCGTACCTGGTGAACCGCCAGAAGCTGATCGGGGTCCCGTTGCGGGCGGCGATGCCGATCACCACGACGTTGGCGGCCGCGCCGACGGCGGTGGCGTTGCCGCCGAGGTCGGCGCCGAGCGCGAGCGCCCACCACAGCGCCTGCGCATGGTCGCCGCCTCCGGCGGCCTGGACGAGCTGCTCGACGATGGGGCTCATGGTGGCGACGTACGGGATGTTGTCCACGATGGCCGACAGCCCAGCCGAGCCCCACAGCATCGCCATGACGGTGGCCTCCGGCCGCCCCTCGGCCGCGCCGGCCGCCGCCCGCGCCACCTCGCCGATGACGCCGGTGTGCACCAGCGCGCCGACCATGACGAACAGCCCGGCGAAGAACACCAGCGTCGGCCACTCGACCTCGGCGATGGCCTCCTCCGTGGTGATCTCCGTGAGGGCGACCAGCGCCCCGGCGCCGAGCAGCGCCACGACCGAGGGCTCGTAGTGCAGCACCGGGTGCAGCACGAACGCCGCCATCACCAGCGCGAGCACGGTCAGGCTCTGCCACAGCAGCCGCCGGTCGGCGATGGCCTCCCGCTCGTTCAGCGCCATGATCTCGGCGGCCCGGTCGGGGTCGTACCGGAACGCGCCGCGGAACAGCACCCGGCACAGCAGCGCGAACACCACCACCAGCACCACGACCAGCGGCGTCAGGTGGACGAGGAAGTCGTTGAAGGTCAGACCGGCCCGGCTGGCGATGATGATGTTCGGCGGGTCGCCGATGAGCGTGGCGGTGCCGCCGATGTTGGAGGCCAAGGCCTCGGCGATGAGGTACGGCGCCACCGGCAGCGCCAGCCGCTCGCACACCAGGAACGTCACGGGCGCGACGAGCAGCACCGTCGTCACGTTGTCGAGCAGCGCCGACGCCGACGCGGTGATCACCACGAGCAGCACCATGAGCCGGTACGGCCGCCCCCGGGCGCGCTTGGCGGCCCAGATGGCGAGGTACTCGAACACCCCGGTCCGCTTCAGCACCCCCACGATGATCATCATGCCGAGGAGCAGGAAGACGACGTTCCAGTCGATGCCGGTGCGCTCGGAGAAGAACGCCGGCCCGGCGGCGGTGGCGTGGATCAGCAGCATGATCGCCGCCCCGCCCAGCGCCGCGGCCACGCGGTGCACCTTCTCCGTCGCGATCAGCGCGTACGCGCCGAGGAAGGCGGCGACCGCCAGCCACGCGGTGAGGGTCACTGCTCGACCAGCCGGTCCACCAGCGCCTGGAGGGTCACGGCGCCCCGCAGCCCGTCCGCGTCGACGACGGCCACGAGCGGGCTGTGCGTGCGCGCCATGAGCGCGGCCAGCTCCAGCACCGTCGCGTCCGGGTCGGCCACGGGCAGCTCGCGCGGCCGGGGCGGCATCGCCTCGCGCACCGTACGGCCGGCGATCGAGCGCATGAACCCGTCGGCGTGCGCCTCGTCCACCACCCGCGCCAGCGCCGGGTCGTCGATGCAGTAGCCCGGCACGGCCAGGCGCAGCACCTGGGTGCCCGGCAGGATGCCGGCCGGCAGGCCGAGCTCGTCCACCACGATCAGGCCCGGCAGGTCGTGCTCCGCCAGCAGCCGGGCGGCGTCTGCCACCGGGGTGCCGAGGCCCACGGTCGGGAAGTCGGCGACGAGGTCACGGGCACGCATGGCGGCTCTCCGGGGCACGACGACAGGACCGCCGACCAGCCTTCCCGGCACACCGGGGATCAACCTACCCGGTCCTCGGCGGTGATCCAAGAAGTGAGTTTCGGGCGCCCGTCCTGGGCGGGGCCGGGGGCGGCGGTGGGGACCGGTTTGACCCTCACGTCACGGGAGCCCCTAATGTCGCGCCGCCCGCGACGCCGCCGGGTCCGCGCCGGGGGAGGAGCGGGGCGGTGCGTCACAGCGCTGAGATGAGTGGCGTGGCGGGTGCCGCATGGACGGGAGGAGAGCTCGGCGTGGAGAGATGGCGATCCCGACGGACCTGGGGAGACCGCGGTGACAGGCGCAGGGGGGGAGGACGCCGGTGACCGAGGTGATCTGTCCCGGGTGCGGGCTGGCGGCTCCGGCCGGCGGAGGGGCGCGGCCTGACGGGTACGGGGCGTCGGCGGAGTGCTGGGGGCGTTACGGAGAGCTGCTGGCGCGCTCGTACGGCATCGCCGGCTACCGGCCCGTCCACCAGCTCGTCGTGGACGCGTACGTGGCGCAGCACCCCGGAGGTGACGGCCGGCGCGAGGTCCAGCGCATGGCCTTGTGCCTGATGACGCTGTGCCTGTTCGTCGAGGACGGCGCCGACCCCCGCCAGGGCCCGGCGTTGCACAAGCGGATGATGACCGGCCGCCCCGACTACTTCCACTGGCTGGAACCTCCACGGCTGCACGGCCTGATGACCGCCGCCGACGTGCTCACCGCCCGGGACCCGGCCGAGCACGGGCGCCTCGTCCGGGCGTGGGGCCGCGACCTGTGGCGGGCCTGGGAACCCCACCACGCCACGATCCGCGCCTGGAACGCCCGCGCCCTGACCTGACCAGGCCCCCGCGCTCGGCCGCGTTCCCGCTCGGTCTCGTTCGCGCGTTCGCCGGGTCCCCGCAGGCGGGCGTGGGAGCGGTTGGCCCGCTTCTGGGACTCGGGCTTGTTCTTGCCCTTGTACGGGGTGCGCACCGCACCTTTGGCTCCCTGATACGCCTTGCCTGTGGCGTCGCACTGTTCGGCGCCTCCACCTCTCCCGCTGTGAGCAGCCGACTGGAGACCTGAACCTCTTTGCGGTCGAGCAGTTCCCACCCCGTCCGCGCTTGCTGCCCTGTCGGGATGGCAGGACGGCCGCGCACGAACCGGCCCTTGCCCTGGTGGGTGATGATCCGATCACGATCGCGAAGGACACCGAGGGTCTTGACGACAGTCGGCCGCGCCATGCCGAACTCGGCCATGAGCTGTGTTCACTCGGCAGGGGAGCCTGGTGCGTATTCGCCGGACTCGATGCGCTTCGCTAGTTCCGCGATCAGTTGCACCTACTTGGGAGGCGTGTATTCACATGACATCGGAGCCCCACATTCAACATGCCTGTCCAGCCAAGCGGGCTATCAGCGCATGTTGCTAGCGTAGCCTCCCGTTCGGCGAGGAAGCCGTAACCGCGGGAGCGCTGAGCCCGTCACTCCAGCTCTCCGATCGCCGCCACCGCGTGCCCACCACCGCCTTTGCAGGCCCAGAGCGCTGCCCCGCCTACGTGTGCCGGATGCAACCCGAAGGAGTGTGCCGGGCAGGTCGGCCAGGCCTTCCCATCCTGCTCGGCGATCACCGCTTGGGCCAGGCCGGCGATCAGCACGAGGGTGGCCACCGGTTCATGCTCTGCGTCAGCACGCAGTCCGTGGCTGGAGTATCGCCCCTTGTACTCGACGCGCAGGTAGCCGTGCTCGTCCCACTCCGGACTGTCGAAGCCGAGGCGTCCGGCGACACCGGTCACATCCATGTCGCCCTGCACGGCGAGTACCGCGTCATCCAGCACCTTGTTGCTCGTCATCTCCCTAAGCCTGCCGCACTTCCAGTGGTTGGCACCGGCCTTTCCTCATCCTGCAGTCGCAGCCTCGTGGCCGGCCAACGGGCAAGGAGAACGGATGCATCGGTGCCTGGCAGGCCGCACGGCAGCCTTACAACGGCCTCGACCAAGAGCCCCTGGCGAACGAGAATGACAAGAGCGCAGCGGGGTCTTGATCAAAGGAGAGGCCGCCGGTGTGGTGCAGGCCATCCTCGGGCTGGCGCCGTCCACCCGTGCATCGGATCCTCACCAGACATCGCCTGCACCGCCTGGCATGGTTGGACCGGCCTACCGGCCCACATGATCCGCCGCTACGAACGCGACCGGCCCGGCGAGCTCGTGCACGTGGACGTGGACGTGGACGTCAAGAAGCTCGGCCGTATCCCCGCGTCGCCCACAGCGAGATCCACCCTGATGAGAAGGCCACCACCTGCGCCGCCTTCCTACGCCGCGCAGCCGCCTGCTTCACCACCGTGGGCATCCCCACCATCGAACGCGCGCTGACCGACAACGCCCTGGCCTGCCGCCGCAGCACCATCTGGCGCCAAGCCCTGGCCGCCCGCACTCGGGGGCCGGCCCCCCTGATCACCCGAGTCGACAACGCTGCGGGTCACTACAGCTGGCCCGAGGGGCGAGCAGGCTTGATCTCGGCGATGGCGTCCGGTGAGGGCCGGCCCGCCTCGCCCAGGCGGGCCGGCGTCGACTGGCGGCGGATGCCGGGAGGCCGCCCGCCGACGTTGCTGCCGCCCCTCCCTCGCCGACTACGCCACCCTCGCGATTTGACCTTGCCCAAAGGGCAAGCCGCAGGATCGTTCCTGACGAGATGATGAGGAGCGCGAGCATGGAGTTGCTGACCATCGGGACGTTCGCGCGGGCGTCCCGCCTGTCACCCAAGGCCCTGCGGCTCTATGACGAGCTGGGGCTGCTGACGCCCGCGCGCGTCGATCCCTTGACCGGCTACCGGCTCTATGACCCGGCGCAGCTCGAACGCGCGCGCCTGGTGGCGTGGCTGCGCCGCCTCGGCATGCCACTGGCGCGCATCCGGGAGGTGTGCGAGCTGGAGCCCGAGGCGGCTGCCCAGCGGGTCCGCGCCTTCTGGGCCGAGGTCGAGGCCGACACCGCCTCGCGACGTGACCTGGCCACGTTCCTCATCGACCACCTGTCACGAAGGGACACCAGAATGCCCGGCACCAGCATGACCATCCGCTACGCCGCCCTGAACCCCTCGACATGGGCGAGGCCCTCGCCGCCGGAGATCTCCTCAACATGCTCGAGGACGCCGTCGAGCAGGCCAACCGGGCCGTCCACGATGCCGCTGGTTCTGAGACGTCCGGCACCACCCTCACCGCGATGCTGTGGACCGGCTCCCAGCTCGCTCTCGTCCACATCGGGGACTCCCGTGCCTACCTTCTGCGCGGCGCCGAGTTCTTCCAGATCACCACCGATCACACCATCGTCCAGTCCATGGTCGACCAGGGCCGCCTCACCGCCGAGGAGGCGACCACCCATCCCCAGCGGTCGCTGCTCCTGCGCGCCCTGTCGGGCGCCGGTCAGGTCGCGCCCGACATCCGCCTCCACGACTGCTCTTGGTCCGTCTCGGACGGCGTGAGCGCGTCAGTCGCGGGCCGTGACGATCATCCGGCCGTCGTCCTCGCGCACGTGGTAGCCGGCCTCGACGAGGATCGTCCGTAACGCGAGCCGCACCGCGCCCCGGATCAGGCGGTAACGGGCCGCGTGCTCCTCGCCGGGCGCGGCGTCCGGCTCCCACGAGACGACCACGCCGCGGCCCGGCTCGTGCCACACCCGCAGGCCGCCGTCGCCGTCCGCGTCGTGGCGTTCCACGGCGAAACCCGCTTCCGAGAGCCGCCGGCGAACCCGGCTCTCCAGCATGGCGGCGTCGATGGGCGGGGGGCTCACGACGATCATGTTCCCGCCGTGGGTGCGTCCATGCCTGGCCGCCCGGTCACGCATACACCTGTCCGCATCGGCTAGAGGATCTTCCGGACACCGCCGACGACAGACGAGGAGCCGGATCGATGACCTCCGCGACCGTGGCGTCCCCCGGGGCGTCCTCCGAGCCCGGCGGGATCGCCGGCTGGGCCATGGGTCTCATGGACGCGCTCGGCGCCCCGGGCGCCGGGCTCGTCGTGGCGCTGGAGCACGTCTTCCCGCCGCTGCCGAGCGAGGTCATCCTGCCGCTGGCCGGCTTCTCGGCGGGCAAGGGCCGGATGGCGCTGTGGGAGGTGCTGGTCTGGACGACGCTCGGCGCGGTGGCGGGGGCGCTGGCCCTGTACGGGCTGGGCGCGCTGCTCGGGCGTGAGCGCGTCCACGCCCTGGCCGCCAAGGTGCCGCTGGTCAAGCCGTCGGACGTCGAGAAGGCCGAGGACTGGTTCGCCCGGCACGGCCGCAGGACGGTGCTGTTCGGGCGGATGGTGCCGGTCTTCCGCAGCCTCATCTCCGTGCCGGCCGGGCTGGAGCGCATGCCGCTGGCCACGTTCTCCGCGCTGACCGCGCTCGGCAGCCTGGTCTGGAACACCCTGCTCGTGATGGCGGGCTATCTGCTGGGCGACAACTGGTCGCGGGTGCAGGAGTACGTCGGGGCCGGCACCAACGTCCTGCTCGGCCTCGCCGTGGCGGCGATCCTGGTGTGGGCGGGCCGCCGCATCCGCGAGAGGCGCGGGGAGCGGGACGGCGACAGGAACAGGCCGTCGTCCGGCAAGCCCTCCTGAGTCAACGGATCGTCCCGGGTTCGTGGATCGCCGCGAGCCGCTGAGGAAGCCTGACCCGCCGGGGAGGTTGGTCCGAACGAGGGGACGGCCGCCATGGGCGAGGCTTTGCCGCCGCGCGGGCGACCCTGCCGGGGGACTCTGGCTACGTTGAGAGGTGTTCCGCGCCGCATGGGCGATTCCCGGGAACCCCGTCGACGCTCCGTCCGGTCCGGACCATCCGGACCACCGACACCCACGGAGTGATCCACGATGCTGAAGCACCTGCTCGTCGCCGCCGCCGTGGTGGCCGGCGCCGTCGCCGTCTCGGGCGCCGTGTCCGCGACCTCCGCTCAGACAAGCGGAAACACCACCGTCGTCGTGCCGTCGCCGACCTCGACCGGGTACTGACGAGGACAAGGGCCCGGCCGGCTGGTGAAGCGGTCGCGCCGGGCGATCTCACGGGGCGGGTCGCACCTGCCAGGGCGCGATCCGCCCCGCCACGCCGTCAGAGGCCGGCCGTCAGAGCCCGTACGTCTCCAGCAGGCGCAGCCAGATCTCGCTGACCGTCGGGAACGACGGCACGGCATGCCACAGCCGCTCCAGCGGCACCTCGCCCGTGACCGCGATGGTCGCCGCGTGCAGCAGCTCGGCCACTCCCGGCCCGGCGAACGTCACCCCGAGCAGCACCCGGCGGTCCTCGTCCACCACGGCCTTGGCCCGCCCCCGGTAGCCGTCGCCGAGCAGGTAGGCGCCCGACACCGAGCCCAGGTCGTACTCCACGGTCCGGATCCGGAAGCCTGCCTCCCGCGCGGCGGCCTCGGTGTGGCCGACCGAGCAGATCTGCGGATCGGTGAAGACCACCTGCGGCGCGCCGCGGCCGTCGGCCGTGTCGCGCAGCGCCGGCAGGTCGTCGGGCTCGCCCTTGGCGCGGGCGGCGATGACGTCGCCGCAGACCCGCGCCTGGTACTTGCCCATGTGGGTGAGCAGGTTGCGGCCGTTGGCGTCGCCGACCGCGTACAGCCAGCCGCCCTCGACGCCGGTGGCGCGCATGCTGTCGTCGACCTCGACGTACCGGCCCGGTTCGAGGCCCACGGTGTCGAGGCCGATCCGGGAGGTGGCCGGCTTGCGGCCGGTCGCGACGAGCAGCTCGTCGGCCTCCAGGGGCGGCCCGTCGGGCAGCCGGATCGTGACCTTGCCGCCGGGCTCCGGCCGCTCGACCGCGACGGCGCCGGTGCCGAAGCGCACGTCGATCCCCGCGTCGGCGAACGAGGCGGCCAGCAGCTCGCCGGCGAACGGCTCCATCCGGGGCAGCAGCCGGTCGCCGCGCACCAGCATCGTGGTCTGCCGGGCGCCGAGGCCGTGCATGGCCTGGGCCATCTCGCAGGCCACCACGCCGCCGCCGATGACGGCCAGCCGCTCGGGCACGGACGTGGCCGCGGTCACCTCGTGGCTGGTCCAGGGACCGGCCTCGCGCAGCCCGGGCACCGGCGGGACGGCCGCGGTGCTGCCGGCGGCCAGCACCACCGCGTGGCGCGCGGTCACAGTCCGCTCGGAGCCGTCGGGGGCGGTGACCCGCACGCGGCGCGGCCCGTCGAGCCTCCCGGTGCCGCGCAGGAACGTGGCCGGCACCCCGTTCAGCCACTCCACCTGCCCGGAGTCGTTGTAGTGCGCCACCGCCTCGTCGCGCCGGGCCAGCACCTTGCCCGCCTCGATGGGGCCGATCGTCAGGCCGGGCACGCGTGCCGCCTCGGCGGCCAGCTCCACGGGGCGCAGCAGGGCCTTGCTCGGGATGCACGCCCAGTAGGAGCACTCGCCGCCGAGCAGACGCTCCTCCACGACGGCGGCCGTGAGCCCGCCGCGCACGGCCCGCGCCGCCACGTTCTCCCCGGCGGGCCCCCCGCCGATCACGATCACGTCGAACTCGTCGCCCACGTCCGCCTCCCGAGACTCACCTCATACCGACTCCACCAGCCTCTCAGAACCGAGCACCGCCGGGGCACGGCGGGGCGTCGCGCGCCCCGGGCGGCAGATCCCGTCCGCCCCCCCGGCCTGTCCGCGCGATGGAGGGACGGCAACGCGCGGGGAGGGGCACGGCGCCCCGTTCGGAGGGGGCGTGGTGGCGCCCGCGGGGGAGGGGCCGACGAAACGCGCCCCGACGAGATCCGCCCCCGACGAGATCCGCCCCCGGCGAGAAGCCGAGCCGGTGAAAGGCCCGGTCAGGTGGTCTCGCCGGCGGCGCGCCGGGTGAGCGACGTGATCAGGGGCTGCACGAGCTTGGCCGCGAGCGGCCCGAAGGCCGCCAGGATCAGCACGTACGCGGCGGCCAGCGGCCCGAGGTCCGGGTGGACGCCGGCCGCCACCGCCAGACCCGCGATGACGATGTTGAACTCGCCCCGGGGGATGAGCGCGATGCCGGCCCGGGCCTGACCGGCGCGGGCGATGCCCGCCCGGCGGGCCGCGTACATGCCCGTCAGCAGCTTGGTGGCCATGCTGACCACGGCCAGCAGCGCCGCCAGGCCCGCCACCGGGAGGATCTTGGCCGGGTCGGTCTGGAGGCCGAAGAAGACGAAGAACACGGCGGCGAACAGGTCGCGCAGCGGCTCCAGCAGCGCCCGCGCGTCGTGGGCGAGCTGCCCGGACAGGGCGATGCCCACGAGGAACGCACCGACGGCCGCCGACACCTGGAGCTGCTGGGCCAGCCCGGCCACGAGCAGCGCCAGCCCGACGACCTTGAGCAGTAACACCTCGGAGTTGGGGCTGGAGACGAACGCCTCGATGAAACGGCCGAAGCGCAGCGCCACCAGGAGCACCACGCTGACCGTGGCCAGCGCGATCGCGACGGTGAGCGCCCCGCTCAGCAGGCTCAGCCCGGCCAGCAGGGCCGTCAGCACCGGCAGGTAGAGGGCCATCGTCAGGTCCTCGAACACCAGCAGCGACAGGACCGTCGGCGTCTCGCGGTTTCCGATCCAGCCCAGGTCCGACAGGACCTTGGCGGTGATGCCGGAGGAGGTGGCGTACGTGACGCCGGCCATGGCGACCGCCGCGACCGGACCCCAGCCGAGCAGCAGCGCGCAGATCGCGCCCGGCGCGGCGTTGAGCACCAGATCCACGAGCCCGGCCCGGGCGTTGCTCCGCAGGCTGGTGACGAGTTCGTCGGCGTTGTACTCCAGCCCGAGCGTGAGCAGCAGCAGGACGACGCCCAGCTCCGCTCCGGCGGAGATGAAGTCCTCGCTGGTGGCGAGGGGGAGGACGCCGCCGGTGCCGAAGGCCAGCCCGGCGATCAGGTAGAGGGGGATGGGGGAGATGCCGGCCCGCAGGGCGAGGGCGCCGAGCACGCCGAGACCCAGCAGGACCGCACCGATCTCGAGCAGGAGGATGGCGGTATCGTGCACCCGCTGCCCTACCCGTGAGCCAGGATGTCGGCCACCTCGGCGGTGCTGTCCGCGCCGCCCACGACCACGACGATGTCGTTGGCGGCGAGGACGAAGTCGGGGCCGGGGCTGGTGACGACCTGCGGCCCGCGCACCACGGCGACGACGGAGGCGCCGGTGCGGGTGCGCACGCGGGCGTCGCCCATGGGCCGCCCGGTGTACGGGGACGTGGACGGCACGGGGAGCTGGACGCTGACCAGGCCCTCGACCTGCTGGTGGAGCTGGTTGAGCCGCTGCACGATGCGGGGCGCGCCGAGCAGCTCGACCAGCGCCTCGGCCTCCTCGTCGTTCAGCTTGACCGTCTCGCAGGCCCGGTCCGGGTCACCCTTGTCGTAGATCACCAGGTCGCGGCGGCCGCTGCGGTGGGAGATCACCGCCACTCGCCTGCCGCCCTGTGTCGTGAACTCGTGCCGCAGTCCGATGCCCGGCAGCGCCGTCTGCTCGACCTCCACCCGTCTCCCCGCTCGTCCGGTCCGCTGATGACACGGAGACCGTACCATTTGGCGGCTTCCGTGCTAGATGTGCGAATCAAGCCGGGGTCACAGGAGAGCGAGCGCCTGGCGGGCGATCTCCCACTCCTCGTCCGTCGGGACGACGAGCACCGCCGTCGCGGACCCGTCCGCCGACACGAACCGCTCCCCGGAGGCGTCCGCGGCGTTGCGCTCCTCGTCCAGGGCCAGGCCGAAGCGGTCCATCCCGGCCAGCGCCCCGGCCCGCGTGGCGGCGTCGTGCTCGCCGACGCCGCCGGTGAACACGACCGCGTCCACCCGGCCGAGCACCGCGCAGTAGGCGCCGACGTACTTGCGGATCCGCCGCGTGTAGATCTCCAGGGCCAGGCGGGCCCGCCCGCCGCCGCCGGCGGCGCGCCGCCGCACCTCCCGCATGTCGCCGGACCCGGCCAGGGCGAGCAGGCCGCCCTCGCGGCTCAGCGCCTCCTCGGCCTCCTCGACGTCCAGCCCGCGCGCCCGCTTGAGGTAGCCCAGGAGCGCGGGGTCCACGTCGCCGGAGCGGGTGCCCATGACCAGGCCCTCCAGCGGCGTCAGCCCCATGGAGGTGTCGACGCTGCGCCCGCCCTCGATCGCGGTGGCGCTCGCGCCGTTGCCGAGGTGCAGCACGATCAGGTTCGTCTCCTCCGGTGACCGGCCCAGCAGCGCGGCCGCCCGCCGCGACACGTACGCGCACGACGTCCCGTGGAAGCCGAACCGCCGCACCCCCCACTCCCCGGGCACCGCGTACGTGTACGCCTCCGGCGGCAGTGTCCGGTGGAAGGCCGTGTCGAACACGGCCACCTGCGGCACGCCCGGGAAGGCGTCGCGCGCCACCCGCACGCCGGCCAGGTTCACCGGGTTGTGCAGCGGGGCGAGCGGCGCCAGCTCCTCGATGGCGGCCATCACCTCGTCGTCGACCAGCACCGCCTCCCGGAAGCGGGTCCCGCCGTGCACGACCCGGTGCCCGACCGCGACCGGGTCGAGCTCCGGGCCGGCCTTGCCGAACGCCTCCAGGACGGCCGCCAGGGCCTCCGCGTGCCCGGGGAACGCCCGCTCGGACTCGTACGGGCGGCCCCGGCCGGCGTCCGCGTGGTGGGTCAGCCGCCCCTCCTCCTCGCCGATCCGCTCGACCAGGCCCCGGGCCGCGCGCTCGCGGGACTCGACGTCGATCAGCTCGTACTTGATGGAGGAGGAGCCGGTGTTCAGGACGAGAATTCGTGCGGCCATGTCCACCCGCTGATCTCGGGAGCGTCCTCGCCGTGCTCGCGGGTGTGCGCGCGGGCCCGCAGCCTGGCGTCCGACATGCGCTGGCGCAGGTGCGCCTGCGTGGCGCCGAGGCCCGGCACCCGGTCGACGACGTCCATGACGAGGTGGTAGCGGTCGATGTCGTTGAGCATCGCCATGTCGAAGGGTGTGGTGGTGGTGCCCTCCTCCTTGTAGCCGCGCACGTGCAGGTTCGCGTGGCCGTTGCGGCGGTAGGTGAGCCGGTGGATGAGCTGCGGATAGCCGTGGAAGTTGAAGATCACCGGCTTGTCGGCGGTGAACAGCGCGTCGAACTCGGCGTCCGTCATTCCGTGTGGATGCTCCGAGCGCGGCTGCAGCCGCATGAGGTCGACCACGTTGATCACCCGCACCCGCAGCCGCGGCAGGTGCTCGCGCAGCAGCGCCGCGGCGGCCAGCGTCTCCAGCGTGGGCACGTCGCCCGCGCAGGCCAGCACGACGTCCGGCTCGGCGCCGCCCTCGTCGGTGCTCGCCCACGGCAGGATGCCGAGCCCGCGGGTGCAGTGCGCGATCGCCTCGTCCATGGTGAACAGGTCGAGCACCGGCTGCTTGCCCGCGACGATGACGTTGACGTAGTCGCGCGAGCGCAGGCAGTGGTCGCCCACCGACAGCAGCGTGTTGGCGTCCGGCGGCAGGTAGACCCGCACGACGGACGGCTTCTTGTTGACCACCACGTCCAGGAAGCCCGGGTCCTGGTGGCTGAAGCCGTTGTGGTCCTGGCGCCACACGTGCGACGACAGCAGGTACGTCAGCGAGGCCACCGGCCGCCGCCACGGGATCTTCCTCGACGATTCCAGCCACTTGGCGTGCTGGTTGAACATGGCGTCGATGATGTGGATGAACGCCTCGTAGCAGGTGAACAGCCCGTGCCGGCCGGTCAGCAGGTAGCCCTCCAGCCAGCCCTGGCACAGGTGCTCCGACAGGACCTCCATGACCCGCCCGCCGGGCGCCAGGTTCTCGTCCGTGGGCTTCAGCTCGGCGTTCCAGGCGCGGTCGGTGACCTCGAAGACCTCCGACAGCCGGTTGGAGGCGGTCTCGTCCGGCCCCATCAGCCGGAACGTGCGCGGGTTGGCCGCGATCACGTCGCGCAGCAGCCCGCCGAACACGCGGGTCGGCTCGCTGGTCGTGGCGGCCGGCGACTTGATCTCCACCGCGTGCTCGCGGAAGTCCGGCAGCCGCAGCGGCGCCAGCAGCTCGCCCCCGTTGGCGTGCGGGTTCGCGCTCATCCGGCGCGGGCCGTCGGGCACGGTCTCCATGATCGAGCGCACGGGGCTGCCGTCCGGCGCGAACAGCTCCTCGGGCCGGTAGGAGCGCATCCACGCCTCGAGCATCGCCAGGTGCTCGGGATTGTCCCGGACGCCGGACAGCGGCACCTGGTGGGCGCGCCACGTGCCCTCCACCGGCAGCCCGTCCACCTCCTTCGGCCCGGTCCACCCCTTCGGGGTACGCAGCACGATCATGGGCAGCCGGTCGGAGTCCCCCGCCTTGTACGCGGCGATCTCGTCGAACACCTCATCCAGCGTCCCGGCCATCTCCTGGTGGTCCGGGCCCACCACGTGCGGCAGGTAGCCGTAGCCGCGCATGAGCTGGAGCAGGTCCGCCTCGGGGATCCGGGCCAGGACCGTCGGGTTGGCGATCTTGTAGCCGTTCAGGTGCAGGATGGGCAGGACCGCGCCGTCATGGCGCCGGTCGAGCAGCTTGTTGGAATGCCAGCTCGCCGCCAGGGGGCCGGTCTCCGCCTCGCCGTCGCCGATGACGCACGCGACCACCAGGTCCGGGTTGTCGAAGGCCGCGCCGTAGGCGTGCGCCAGGCTGTAGCCGAGCTCGCCGCCCTCGTGGATGGAGCCGGGCGTCTCCGGCGCCACGTGGCTCGGGATGCCGCCCGGGAAGGAGAACTGGCGAAACAGCCGCCGCATGCCCTGCGCGTCCTGGGCGATGTCCGGGTATCGCTCGGTGTAGGAGCCCTCCAGCCAGGCGTGCGCCACCGCCGCCGGGCCGCCGTGACCGGGCCCCGCGATGTAGATCATGTCCTGGCCGCGCTGCCGGATGACCCGGTTGAGGTGGGCGAAGCAGAAGTTCAGCCCCGGTGTGGTGCCCCAGTGGCCGAGCAGCCTCGGTTTGACGTGCTCGGGCCGGAGCGGCTCCGTCAGGAGCGGATTGTCGAGCAGATAGATCTGGCCGACCGACAGATAGTTCGCCGCCCGCCAGTATGCGTCGATATCGTCCATTCCATGTTGGTTCCTTATGGGGGACGGCTCACACGCGTTGATTAGAACCGCCCTCCTGTGGCAGGAGACCAGACAACCGGCTGAGTGAGGCGTCATGGACATCCGGTCATCGAGAACACAGGCGTTCGCCATGACATTCACCGAGGCGGACGTAGCGGGGGCACGCGGTGCGGTCGAGCGGTTCGCGCTGGCCCACGGGCTGGCGGACGAACGGGCCGTCGATCTCGTGCTCGCCGCCAACGAGGCGGTCGTCAACGCGATCGCCTACGGCGACGGAAAGGGGGTGCTACGACTGTGGAGAGACGGCGACAGCGTGGCGTGCGAGATCCGGGACCACGGGAGCGGGATCGCCGAGCGCACGCTCGACAGGGAAGACCCGCCGCCCATGACCTCGGCGGGCGGCTGGGGCATTTGGCTCATCCGGCGCCTGGCCGATAAGGTCGCCATCACGACCGGCCCGGACGGCACCGCCGTGCGCATCGCGATGTCGCTGCCCGGCCGCAAGCGCGACGACGCGACCTGACGACGCGTCCACCCACGCAGGCCACCTCACCCCAGGCAGGCGACCCGTGAACTCCGATCGCGGCGAGGCGGACTCTCCTCCGCTGCTCGACACCTTCTTCGAGAAGGACACCCTGTCCGGCACGCGCGCCGAGGCGCAGCGGCTGGCGGAGGCCAACGGGCTCGAGTCCACCCGGCTCCTCGACTTCGTCATGGCGGTCAACGAGTGCCTGGTCAACGTCGTCGCCCACGCGGGCGGGCGCGGCCGGCTGCGCCTGTGGCACGACGGCGACCGGCTGCTGTGCGAGATCCGCGACTTCGGCCCCGGCATCCCGGCGTCCTACCTGGAGGACGCCGACCTGCCCGCCCCCTCCCAGGTGGGCGGGCGCGGCATCTGGCTGATCCGCCGCCTCACCGACGGCGCCGCCTTCTCCACCGGTCCCGCCGGCACGACCGTGCACATGGTGATGAAGACCACACGGTAGGCTGCGGCGCATGCGGCTCCGAAGCGCGCGCTGGTACTCGGGTGATGACAGGAACTCCTACATCCACCGGGCCTGGATGCGCCGCGGCCTGCCCGAGTCCGCGTTCGGCGGCGAGCGGCCGCACATCGCGATCGCCAACACCGCCTCCGACCTCACCCCCTGCAACGCCCACCTCGACGAGGTGGCCGAGAGCGTCGAGCAGGGCGTGTGGGCCGCGGGCGGCGTCCCGCTCAACCTGCCCGTCGTCTCCCTCGGCGAGACCAACGTCCGGCCCACCGCGATGCTGTGGCGCAACCTCGCCGCCATGGCCACCGAGGAGATGCTGCGCGCCAACCCCATCGACGGCGTGGTGCTGCTCGGCGGGTGCGACAAGACGATCCCCTCGCTGCTGATGGCCGCCGCCTCCGTCGACCTGCCCGCCCTCGTCGTGCCCGGCGGCCCCATGCTGACCGGCCACTTCAGGGGCGTGCCGCTCGGCTGCGGCACCGACGTGTGGCGGCTCAGCGAGGAGGTGCGCGCCGGCACCCTGTCGCGCGAGGCGTTCCTGCGCTCCGAGTCGTCGATGATCCGCAGCCGCGGCCACTGCAACACCATGGGCACCGCCTCCACGATGGCCTGCATGGCCGAGGCGCTCGGCATGACCATCCCCGGCACCGCCGGCACCCCCGCCCCCGACAGCAGGCTGCTCGAACACTCCCACGCCGCCGGCGAGCTGGCCGTCGAGCTCGTACGGCGGGAGCGCCGCCCCAGCCAGGTGATGACCCGCGGCTCGTTCCTCAACGCGATCGTCACCCTGGCCGCGATCGGCGGCTCCACCAACGCCGTCATCCACCTGCTGGCCATCGCCGGCCGCCTCGGCGTGCCGCTCGACCTCGACGACTTCGACCGCACCGGCGCCGGCGTCCCGCTGCTCGCCGACCTCCAGCCGGCCGGGCGCCACCTCATGGACGACCTGTACCGCGCGGGCGGGCTGCTGGCCCTGCTGCGGGAGGTCGAGGACCTGCTCGACCCGCACCCGGTCACCGTCACCGGCCGGCCGCTCACCGCCTACCTCGCCGACGCCGAGATCTGGGACGACAGCGTCATCCGGCGCCGCGCCGCGCCGCTGCTGCCCGACGCGGGCATCGCGGTCCTGCGCGGCAACCTCGCCCCCGGCGGCGCCGTGATCAAGCCCGCCGCAGCCTCGCCCGAGCTGCTGCGCCACCGCGGCCGGGCCGTCGTCTTCGACAGCGTCGAGGACCTGCACGCCCGGCTCGACGCGCCCGACCTCGACGTGGACGAGACCTCGGTCCTCGTGCTGCGCGGCTGCGGCCCCAAGGGCTACCCCGGCATGCCCGAGGTCGGCAACCTGCCGCTGCCCGCCAAGCTGCTCGCCAAGGGCGTGCGCGACATGGTGCGCGTCAGCGACGCCCGCATGAGCGGCACCGCCTACGGCACCGTCGTCCTGCACACCTCCCCCGAGGCCGCCGCCGGCGGGCCGCTGGCCCGGGTCCGCACCGGCGACCCGATCGTGCTCGACGTGGCCGCCCGGCGGCTCGACGTCGACCTGCCCGACGCCGAGCTGGCCGCCCGCGACCCGGTCATGACGGGGCACGCGCGGCCCGTACGCGGCTGGGAACGCCTCTACGTCGACCACGTCACGCAGGCCGACCGGGGCGCCGACCTCGACTTCCTCACCGGGTCCAGCGGCGACGCGGTGGGCCGCGACTCCCACTGACCGGTCCCCCTGCCGCGTCCCCCTCCCCGGCGCCCCCTCCCCGCAGCAAAGAGTGGCCTGCGCCGTGCGCGGAATTCGTCCCCCTGGGTACGGGGTTACGGAACCATGTGAACCGTGTGATCGGATTGACGGCACCCTTGAACGATGACGCAGGAGGAGACGTGAGCGGCGACATCACCCGCAGCCAGGAGTGGGCGGCGCTGGGCAAGCACCACGAGGAGCTGGCCGGCAGGCACCTGCGCGAGCTGTTCGCGGAGGATCCGGGGCGTGCGGAGCGGATGACGCTGACCGCAGGCGACCTGTTCCTCGACTACGCCAAGCACCGCGCCACCGGCGAGACCGTGGACCTGCTCGTGGCGCTGGCCGAGCGGGCCGGGCTGCGCGAGCGGATCGACGCCATGTTCTCCGGCGAGCACATCAACGTCAGCGAGGACCGCGCCGTCCTCCACACGGCGCTGCGCGTGCCGCCCGGCACCGACCTGACCGTCGACGGCCAGGACGTGACCCGCGACGTCCACGCGGTGCTCGACAAGATGAGCGCCTTCGCCGGCCGGGTCAGGTCCAAGGAGTGGAAGGGCGCCACCGGGCGGCCCATCGAGACGGTCGTCAACATCGGCATCGGCGGCTCCGACCTCGGCCCCGCCATGGCCTACGAGGCGCTGCGCGACTACGCCGACGCCGGCATCGAGGCCCGGTTCGTCTCCAACATCGACCCGGCCGACATCACCGGCAACCTGGCCGGCCTCGACCCGGCCACCACGCTGGTCGTGGTCAGCTCCAAGACGTTCACCACGCTGGAGACCCTCACCAACGCCAAGGTGGCCCGCCAGTGGCTGGTCGGCGCGCTCGGCGAGGAGGCCGTGGCCAAGCACTTCGTGGCCGTCTCCACCAACGCCGCCAAGGTCGCCGAGTTCGGCATCGACACCGACAACATGTTCGGCTTCTGGGACTGGGTCGGCGGCCGCTACTCCTACGACGGCGCCATCGGCCTCTCCCTCATGATCGCCGTCGGGCCGGAGCGGTTCCGCGAGATGCTGGCCGGCTTCCACACGATCGACGAGCACTTCCGCACCGCCCCGCTGCACGCCAACATGCCGGTCCTGCTCGGCCTGCTCGGGGTGTGGTACACCGACTTCTTCGGCGCCGAGACCCACGCCGTCCTGCCCTACAGCCAGCGCCTGCACCGCTTCCCCGCCTACCTCCAGCAGCTGACCATGGAGTCCAACGGCAAGTCGGTGCGCGCCGACGGCGAGCCGGTCACCACCGGCACCGGCGAGATCTTCTGGGGCGAGCCCGGCACCAACGGCCAGCACGCCTTCTATCAGCTCCTCCACCAGGGCACGCGGCTCGTGCCGGCCGACTTCATCGGCTTCGCCGAGCCGTTCGAGGACCGCGAGGGCATGCACGACCTGCTGTCGGCCAACCTGTTCGCGCAGACCTCCGCGCTGGCGTTCGGCAAGACCGCCGAGGAGATCGCCGCCGAGGGCACGCCGGCGCACATCGCGCCGCACAAGGTGATGCCCGGCAACCGGCCCAGCTCCACCATCCTCGCGCCCAAGCTCACCCCGTCCACGCTGGGGCAGCTCGTCGCCCTGTACGAGCACATCGTGTTCGTCGAGGGCACGATCTGGGGGGTCGACTCCTTCGACCAGTGGGGCGTCGAGCTGGGCAAGAAGATGGCGCTCGACCTCGCGCCCGCCCTCACCGGCGAGGAGCCGCCGAGCGACCTGCCCGACCCGTCCACGGCGCAGCTCGTCCGCCGCTACCGCGAGCTGCGCGGCCGGCGCGCCTGACCGGCCTTCCGCTGAGCCCCCGGCGGCGCGATCGACGTGGCGGGTGACCGGCCCCCCGGGTGAGCCCCGGCCGCCCGATTGACGTGGCGTGCCGGGGGACCGGAGGATCTCTGCCATGCCAGTCATCCCGGTTCCCGGCCGTCACCACACCTGGGCCGCTCTCACCCCTGCCACCACGTACGTCTTCGGCGTCGAGAGCGGCGACGACACCCGCGTCGTCCAGCACTACTGGGGGCCGAGGCTGCCCGGCGCCGCCCTGGAGGAGGTCGCCGGCGACGCCACGGCCTGGTTCGTCACCGGTTTCGACGACCCGTCGGACGTCGCCGAACTGCTGCCCGTCGAAGGCGGGCGCCGCTGGGGCGTGCCGTCGCTGCAGGCCGTCTACCCGGGTGGCGTCCGTTCCGTCGAGCTGTCCTTCGACCAGGCCGTCGAGCACGGCCCCGGCGAGCTGGAGCTGGTGCTGCGCGACCAGGTCTACGGCCTGCGCGTCGGCCTCCACGTGCGCGTCCACGACGACACCGACGTGATCGAGCGCTGGACCGAGGTGACCAACGACTCCGGCGAGCCCGTCCACCTCCGGCGGCTCGACTCGGGGGCGTGGGCGCTGCCCGAGCAGGCCGGCGACCGCTACACCGGCGTGGCCGGCGCCTGGGGCCGCGAGACCCGGCTGCACCGGGGCGAGCTGCCGGTCGGCGAGACCACGTTCACCAGCAGGACCGGCACGACCTCGCACAAGGCCAACCCCTGGATCATGATCGGCGACGCCACCGAGACCTCCGGCGAGGTGTGGAGCGTCGCGCTGGCCTGGAGCGGCTCGTGGCGGCTCACCGCGCAGCGCCGCCCCGAGGGCGACGTGGCCGTCACCGCCGGGTTCGGCCACGAGGGCCTCACCTGGCCCCTCGCGCCGGGCGCGTCCCTGCGCACGCCGTCCGTCCTCGGCCTGCACACCACCGGTGGGTACGGCGCCGCCAGCCTCGCCTGGCACGCCTACGCGCGCGGGCACGTCCTGCCCACCCCGGCCGAGCAGCGGCCCGTCCTGTACAACTCGTGGGAGGCCACCGGCTTCAACGTCACCGAGGACGGCCAGCTCGCCCTCGCCCGCCGGGCCGCCGAGCTGGGCGTCGAGCTGTTCGTCGTGGACGACGGCTGGTTCGGCACGCGCACCGACGACAGGCGCGGCCTCGGCGACTGGTGGCCCAACCCCGACCGCTTCCCGCAGGGGCTCGGCAAGCTGTTCGACGGCGTCCGCGATCTGGGCATGCAGGCCGGGCTCTGGGTGGAGCCCGAGATGGTCAACCCCGACAGCGACCTCTACCGAGAGCACCCCGACTGGACGCTGCACTACCCGGGCCGCCGCCGCGACACCATGCGCAACCAGCTCGTCCTCAACTTCGCCCGCGAGGACGTGCGCGCCTGGGCGCTCGCCTGGCTGGACGGGCTCGTCACCGAGTACGGCCTGGCCTACCTCAAGTGGGACATGAACCGCAGCTTCAGCCAGGCCGGCTGGGCGGAGGGCGGCGACCTGCTGTGGATCGAGCACACCCGCGGCGTGTACGCGATCATGGACGAGCTGCGCGCCCGCCACCCCGCCCTGCGGATCGAGTCGTGCTCCGGGGGCGGCGGCCGGGCCGACCTCGGCATCCTGCGGCGCACCGACCAGGTGTGGACCTCCGACAACACCGACGCCCGCGACCGCCAGGTCATCCAGGAGGGCTTCTCCTACCTGTACCCGGCGAGCGCCATGTCGTGCTGGGTGACCGACAGCCCCAACCCGATCACCGGCCGGGAGATGCCGCTGCGCTACCGCTTCCACGTGGCCATGGCGGGCACGCTCGGCATCGGCGGCGACCTGACCCGCTGGAGCGAGGAGGAGCTGGCCGAGGCGCGGGAGCTGGTCGCCGCGTACAAGGCGGTGCGGCCCGTGGTGCAGCACGGCGAGCTGCGCCGCCTGGACGGCTCGCCGGGCGCCACCGCCTCGGCCGTGCAGTACACGCTGGGCGACCGGGTCGTGGTGCTCGCCTACAACCCGTACCGGCTGGACGAGCGGCTGCCCCGGCGGCTGCGGCTGGCGGGGCTCGACCCCGAGGCCGTCTACGAGGACGAGGCGGGGGTGCGCCGGCACGGGGCGGCGCTCATGCACCACGGGCTGGCCCTGCCCTCGTGGTCGCCGTTCGGGCTCGACCACCGCAGCGAGATGGTGGTGCTCCGCCGCGTGCAGGGCGGATCATGACGGGATGGACATCAGACAGCTCATCGAGAAGTCCGGGGACGCCGCGATCGTGAGGCGCGTCTTCGGTGAGCCCGTGCGCCAGGGCGATGTCACCGTCGTCCCGGTCGCCCGCGTCGCCGGAGGCGGAGGCGGCGGCGAGGGCAGGCGCGAGGGAGCGGAGGGGGAGGAGAGCGGAACGGGCAGCGGCGGCGGTTACGGCTACGCCGCCTGGCCCGCGGGCGTGTACGTGATCAAGAACGACGACGTGCGCTGGCAGCCCGCCGTGGACGTCACCCGCATCGTGGTGGGCGGCCAGATCGCCTTCGTCGTGCTCGTGCTCGCGCTCCGGTCCATCCTCAACAAGCGCCGCCGCCGCTAGACGGCTCTCCTCCCGTACGCGGCGGAAGGCGTGCGGGAGGAGCGGGCCTTGTCCGGTGTGAGGAAGCGGCCCCGCCACTCTTTCGCGGAGGTGGCATAGGGGACAGGTGTGGCGAAAGAGGCATGTCCTTCATCCCCTTCGTGAGAGCATGGCCGCGAGTCGGCGATCATGCCGACTCGCTGTAACGGCCGCTGTCACGGCCGGTCTCGAAAGGGTTGGAACGAATGCGCAAGACGGCGAAGGCTCTCGGCCTGGCTGCACTGCTGAGTGCCGGGACGATCGTCATCAACCCCGCCCCCGTCCTGGCCGCGGCCTACACCCCGGAAGCCGCCTGCGCCAAGCAGTCCGGGTACGGCGGCTGGACCCACGTCAACGACAACAGGCGGACGCTGAAGAACGGCAGCTCCGTCTGGGGCTACGTCTACCTGATGTGGAACCACAGCCACCTGACCAACTGCGTCACGGTGATCAAGACGGCCTACGCCGGCACCCCCACCTACACCCAGGCGATCCTCAAGCTGCAGGGCGGCGGCGCCTACCGCGACCCCGGCACCCTCACCGCGAAGAAGTACAAGTACTTCGCGGCCGCCATCGGGTACGGCAAGAAGCAGTGCGTCGACTTCGAGGGCATCACCACCGACACCCGCAGGGACTACGGGATCGCCTCGGCCAAGCGCGGGCGCTTCGCCAACTGCGGCTGACCCCGGCGTCCGAGCGGGCCGCTAGGCGACCGTGACGCCCAGCAGGTGGCCGAGGCCGAAGGTCACGGCCGCGGCGCCGACGCCCAGGGCGAGCTGGCGCAGGCCGCCCAGCCACCACGGGCGGGCCGTCATGCGGGCCACCACCGCGCCGAACCCGAACAGCGCCAGCACGCTCAGCACCACCGCCACCGCCAGCCCCGACGCCCCGAACAGGAAGGGCGCCAGCGGCACCAGCGCGCCCGCGGCGAACGCGCCGAACGACGAGGCGGCGGCCAGCCGCGGCGAGGGCAGGTCGTCGGGGTCCACACCCAGTTCCTCGCGCACGTGGACGCGCAGCGCCTGCTCCGGGTCCGCCGACAGCCCGGCCGCGACCTGGCGGGCCAGTTCGGCGTCCAGGCCGCGGGCCCGGTAGAGGGCGGCCAGCTCGGCCTGCTCGCCCTCCGGGTTGCGGTCGAGCTCGCGGCGCTCCACGGCGATCTCGGCGCGCATCAGCTCGGTCTGCGACTTGACCGAGGTGTACTCGCCGGCGGCCATCGAGCACGCGCCCGCGACCAGCCCGGCGAACCCGGCCAGCACCGCCCCGCGGCCCGCTCCCGCGGCACCCACCACGCCGGCGATCAGTGCGAAGTTCGAGACGAGTCCGTCCATGGCTCCGAACACCGCCGGCCGCAGCCATCCGCCGGTCACGTCCCGGTGGGTGTGGTGCTGCTCGGGGGAGTACGGCTGGGCGAGCTCGACGGTCATGACAAAGCCTCCAAATGCCTATTTCTACGTGAAATTTAGGCATAGATCCGGAAGGGCCGCAACGAAGGGGAGGCTTGCCTGACCTGCGGCGTTACCGGGGAAGCGGGCGAGGACGACCGCGTGAGGGCCGGTGCGTCCGGCGACATGAGCGCGGGCGCCGTCGGCCGCTCGGCCGTGGGCGCCCGCGCCGTGGTGGATCGGGCCTTCGGACCCTAGAGGCCGGTACGCAGGACCGGCCGCGCCCGGTCCTCCGCGTCTCCTCCCGTGGCGGGCTCGGCCGCGGGCCGGGGCGCGGGCAGGGCGGGGCCGTGGATGAGCGCCGAGCAGTCGGCGATCGCCTCGGTCAGCAGCTCCCGCAGCAGCGTGTCCGGGTCGGAGATGCACGCCTGCACGATCCCCACCACCGACAGCTGCACCGCGTTGGGCGCGGCGTAGCGGCGGAAACCCTTCTCCGTGATCCGCGCCGCCCGGCTGAACTTCCTGGCCTGCTCCGCCGCGCGCGGCACCTGCGCCATGGCCCATGCGCTGCGTTCGCTCACCCGCCCCGACGGGACCCCGTCGAGCCGGCACAGGATCTCCTCGGCCGCCAGCACCGAGACCGCCAGGGCGAGCTGCCGCTCGGCGGCGGCCACCGGCAGCGCCGTCGTCGCGCACCTGAGGGAGATCTGGGCGTCGACGCGCAGGTCGTCGCTGGCCAGGCCGATGATGGACGGGACCAGTTCGATGAGCTCGCCCCGGTTGTCGTCGCTCGTGTTGTCGTTGACCAGGCGCGCGAGCGCGGCCAGCAGCGGGTGCGTGCAGGCCGGGTGATCGCTCCAGCGCTCGCCGGCGAGATAGGACGCCAGCTCCATGAAGCAGGCACCGCGCTTCGGGTTGCGATGTCTCCCTCGGGACAGGACCGGCATGTGATCAAGGTGATTGTCCACGGGTGCTCCAACTCGACGGATCGCCGTGATTCCAGTCTGCGCCGTCGACCGCGCGAGCGCCAGTGATGGGAGGTATCCCGGCTCCTGGCTCGCAATGATGCCGGCGGCGCGAACATGGGCGGCAGACATCGGATGACTGGCCCCTTGAGGTCGGTGGTCCGTTCCCGCCGGTTCGAGCCCGGATCGCCGGGTACGTAGCTGCTCGGAGACCTCTCTCGGCGAGACGTCCGGCACAGGCGCGGGGGCGCGAGGAAACCCCCGCCACCATGCGGATCCGCGGTCAACGGCATGATCACACGTGATCGAAAAGGAGAGCGCCCGGGGACGGGCACGTGCTAGGTTTCCGACACTTCCCGACTCGAGCGCCGGGCGGCGGCCGGGGTTGTCACAGCCGCGCGGAGCACATCATCCGGATGGGGGCACCGACGGTGAGGTGGGCGCTGCTGCTCGCGGCCGCGACGACGCTGTGGCTGGCACAGCCCGCCGCGGCGCATGCCATGGACGCGGCCCAGGCTGTGGACGCGGCTCGGACCACGACCCAGGCCACGGCCACGACCCGGACGACGCGCCAGGCCGCCGACGGGCGGGTCGTCTTCATCGGCGTGCCCGGCCTGCACTGGAACGACCTCGACCCGGCCCGCACCCCCCACCTGTGGCGGCTCGCGGGCGAGAGCGCGCTCGGATCGGTCTCGGTCAAGACGGTCGGCACCGTCGCCTGCCCCTACGACGGCTGGCTGACGGTCTCCTCCGGCGTCCGCTCCGCGGTCGGCCACGGCTGCGGCCTGCCGCCCGAGCCCGAGACGCGCGGCACCGGCGCGGTCGTGCCCGGCTTCCAGGACCTGCGCGGCCTGCGCGACGGCACGTACGCGGGCACGCTCGGCCAGGCCGTCCACGCCGCCGGGCAGTGCACGGCCGCGGTCGGCCCGGGAGCGGCGCTCGCCCTGGCCGACCTGGAGGGCAAGGTGGACGTGTACGCGTCCGAGCCCGCCGTGCTGGCCGACTGGACACGCTGCCGCGTCACGGCCGTCGACGTGGACGAGCTGATCACCCCGTACCTCTCCGGCGGCGGGTTGCCCGCCGAGCCCGAGGCGCTGGCGCCCGCGCGGCGCGAGGAGGCGGCGCGCGCCGCCGACGCGAAGGTCGGCGAGGCGCTGGCCAAGGTCCCCGCGGGCAGTGACGTGGTGCTGGCCGGTGTCGGCGACCACGGCACCGTGCCGCACCTGCGGGTGGCCATGTGGAAGGGCGCTCAGGCGAAGCCGGGGGCGATGCTCGGCACCACCTCGACCCGGCGCGACGACATCGTCATCCTGCCCGACATCGCCCCCACCGTGCTGGCCGCCGCCGGCATCGGGGCGCCGCCCACCGTCGTGGGCGTGCCCTGGCACCCGGGCGCCGTCCTGCCGCTCGACGAGGCCGCCGCCCACCTGCGCGAGTCCGACCTGACCGGCACCACGGTGCGCTCCACGACCGGACTGTTCTTCACCGGGTTCGCCATCCTGCAGGTGTCGTTCTACGTCATCGCCTACCTCCTGCTCTCGCGCCGCAGGCGGCCCTACGCCGTGGGCGTCGCCGCCCTGGGGGTCGCCTCGATCCCCGTCTCCACGTACCTCGTGAACCTGCTGCCGTGGGTGCGCGCCGGTGTGCCGGTCGCGGCCCTGGTCGGCGGGGTGCTCGGGCTGGCCGCCCTGATCGTCCTGACGGCCCTCGCGGGCCCGTGGCGGCGCCATCCGCTCGGCCCGCCCGCCGTGGTCGCCGGCGTCACCGCCGCCACCCTGGTCGGCGACCTGCTGAGCGGCACGACCCTGCAGTTCAACAGCCTCATGGGCTACACCGCCGTCGTGGGCGGCCGCTACTACGGGCTGGCCAACATCCCGTTCGCGCTGCTCGCCACCGCCGTGCTCATGGTGACCGCCCTCGCCGCCGACCACCTCGTACGGATCGGGCGCCGGACGGTCGCGGTGGCGCTGGTCTCCACGCTCGGCCTGATCGCCATGCTGCTGGCCGGATGGCCGGGCGTGGGCAGTGACTTCGGCGGCGTGATCGCCTTCGTGCCCGGGATCGCGGTGACGGCGATGCTGGTGGCGGGACGGCGGGTGTCGCTGATGAAGCTCGCCGGGTTCTGCGTCCTGGGCGGTGTGGCGGTGACGATCATCGCGGTGCTGGACCACACGCGGCCCGTCGCGTCGCAGACGCACCTCGGCCGGTTCGTCGGCCAGGTGATCGACGGGACGTTCCTGCCCATGATCGGCCGCAAGCTCGGGGCGATGCTCAGCACCATGCTCTCGCCCAACCTCATGCCGATCGTGATCGTCGGACTGGCGTTCCTCGTGTTCGCGCTGCTGCGGCCGGCCAAGGTGAGCGCGGGCCTGGTGCCGCAGGCGTTCGCCCGGGCCCCGATGCTGCGGGCCGGCCTGGTGGGCGCGCTGGTCAGCGGCGTGGTCGGCATGCTGGTCAACGACTCGGGCACGGCGGTGCTGTCGATGGCGGTGTCGCTGGCCGTGCCTCTGGTGCTGTACGCGGGGCTGCGCTCCCCGATGCCCGAGCCCGAGCCCGACGCCCAGCCCGGCACGCTCGAACCCCACGGCGCGGCCCACACCCCCGCCTGACCCCGCGCGGACGGCCCAGCCGGCTGGGGGCGTCAGCGCCCGCCAGCTCTTGAAGTTTTCTTTTAGTTCATCGCCAAGACTTGAAAGTTATAGCCACGAGCGATTGAGTTCGGTCGTGCAGACCCTCCGTTACGTGGCCGCCGCCGCGTCCGTGCTCCTGTTAGGAGTCGCGCTCCCGGCGCAGGCCGATCCCCAGCCCCCCGCCGAGGACGCGCTCCAAGCGTCGTCCTACCCTCCGGCCTCCACGCTCCTCGCCGACGCCACGGCCGCCGCCACCGCCACGCAGCGGCTGGAGACCGACAAGCGGACCCGCCCCGTCGCCCCCGGCGTCTCGCTCACCTCCTTCGACCGCTACGACGCGCTCGGCTGGCTGCGCGGCGACGCCGTCACCGCCGACCTCGGCGGCGCCAAGGCCGACTACGTCTTCTCCGGCGAGGTCACCAGGACCGAGCCGCTGTCCGGCCCCGCCAAGCGCGCCCGAGCCGTCGTGGCCGTCAACGGCGACTTCTTCGACATCAACGCCTCCGGCGCCGCCCAGGGCGTCGGCGTCCAGAACGGCACCCTGATCCAGTCGCCCGTCGCCGGCCACGAGAACGCCGTCGCGATCACCGGAGACGGCGTCGGCCGGGTCCTCAAGGCGTACTTCGAGGGCACCGCCACCCCATCCGGTGGCACGCCGATCCCGCTCACCCAGTTCAACCAGGTGATCCAGAAGGACGGCGTCGGCCTGTTCACGCCGCTGTGGGGCTCCTACACGCGGGCCCGCGCCGTCGAGGGCGCCTCCGCCGTCACCGAGGTCGTCCTCAAGGACGGCGTCGTCACCGAGGTACGGCAGGCGGCCGGCACCGGACCCGTCCCGGCGGGCACGACCGTCCTGCTCGGCCGCGACGCCGGCGCCGCCGCGCTGGCCGCGCTCAAGGCCGGCGACAAGATCGACGTCGCCTACCGGCCCAAGGCGTCCGACGGCAGCACGCTCAAGGCCGCGCTCGGCGGCAACTACGTGCTCGTCAAGGACGGCGTCGTGCAGAACTCGTCCGACCAGGCCGCGCACCCGCGCACCGCGGTCGGCTTCTCCGCCGACGGCCGGACGATGTACCTGCTGACCGTGGACGGCCGCCAGGCCGACAGCCGCGGCGTCACCCTCAACGAGCTGGCCGCGATGATGGCCGAGCTGGGCGCCGCCAACGCCCTCAACCTCGACGGCGGCGGCTCCTCGACGATGCTCGCCCGCGAGCCCGGCCAGGCCGACGTCCAGGTCGAGAACAGCCCGTCCGACGGCGGCGAGCGGCACGTCCCCAACGGCCTCGCGCTGTTCGCCCCGGAGGGCAGCGGCAAGCTGAAGGGCTTCTGGCTGGAGACCGCCGGCGACCCGTCCCGCGTGCCCGGCGCCGGCCCGGTCGCGGGCGGCCGGCCCGACCGCGTCTTCCCCGGCCTCACCCGGCGGCTGACCGCGGCCGGCTACGACGAGACGTACGGCCCCGCCGCCGGCACGCCGGCCTGGCGCTCCGAGCCGGCCGTCCACGGCGTCGTCCGCGACGGGAAGTTCCACGCGCTCGTGCCCGGCCAGGCCACCGTCACCGCCTCCCGCGGCGCCGCCAAGGGCACGCTGGAGCTCACCGTCCTGCAGCCGCTGCAGCGGCTCGGCCTCACCACCGACCGCGTCGGCCTGCCCGGCGCCGCGGGCAGCGCCACGTTCGGCGTCGTCGGCTACGACCGCAACGGCAACTCGGCGCCCGTCGAGCCCGCCGACCTGACCCTGTCGTACGACAAGGACCTGTTCGAGGTGGCACCCACCGACCAGGGGTACTTCACGGTCAAGGCGAAGAAGGAGACCGGCTCCGGCCTCATCACCGCCAAGGTCGGCTCGATCAGCGCCGCCGTGCCCGTCACCGTCGGCTTCGAGGACAAGCCGGTCGCGGGCTTCGACGACGCCGCGTCCTGGACGTTCGCCGCAGCCCGCGCCACAGGCTCCCTGTCGGCCACGACCGGCCAGAGCGGGGGCGGCCTCAAGCTGGCCTACGACTTCACCCAGTCCACCGCCACCCGCGCCGCGTACGCCAGCCCGCCCCAGCAGATCGTCGTGCCGGGGCAGCCGCAGGCGTTCGGGATGTGGATCAACTCCACCGGCAAGGGCGAGTGGCCCAGCCTGGAGTTCTACGACGCGCTCGGCCAGTCGCAGATCCTGCGCGGGCCGTACATGACGTGGACCGGCTGGAAGTACGTCGAGTTCGCCGTGCCGGCGGGCGTCAACTACCCGCTGAAGCTGCGGCGCTTCTACGTGGCCGAGACGCGCGCCGACCAGAAGTACGCCAACGAGATCGTCATCGACGGGCTCGTCGCCAAGGTGCCGCCGTCGGTGTCCGCCCCGGCCGCCGCCAAGGTCGCCGACCCGGTGGTCAGGCCGGACGTGGCCGCGATGCCGTGGCGGTTCGCGGTCATGTCGGACGCCCAGTTCGTCGCCCGCGACCCCGACAGCGACATCGTCCGCAACGCCCGCCGCACGCTGCGTGAGATCAAGGCCGCCAAGCCGGACTTCCTGCTCATCAACGGCGACCTCGTGGACGAGGCGTCGCCGGAGGACTTCGCGCTGGCCAGGCGGATCCTCGACGAGGAGCTGGGCGGCGCCCTGCCGTACCACTACGTGCCCGGCAACCACGAGGTGATGGGCGGCAAGATCGACAACTTCAAGGCCGTCTTCGGCGACACGTACAAGACGTTCGACCACAAGGGCACCCGTTTCGTCACGCTCGACACCTCGCGCCTGAACCTGCGCGGCGGCGGCTTCGAGCAGGTCGCGCTGCTGCGCGAGCAGCTCGACGCGGCGGCCCGCGACGCCTCGGTCGGCTCGGTCGCGGTGCTGTTCCACGTGCCGCCGCGCGACCCCACGCCCGGCAAGGGCAGCCAGCTCGGCGACCGCAAGGAGGCCGCGCTGGTCGAGCAGTGGCTCGCCGGCTTCCAGCGGACCACCGGCAAGGGCGCCGCCTACATCGGCGCGCACGTCGGCACCTTCCACGCCTCGCGGGTGGACGCGGTGCCGTACTTCATCAACGGCAACTCCGGCAAGAACCCCGCCACGGCCGCGGACGACGGCGGGTTCACCGGGTGGTCGCTGTGGGGCGTGGACCCGGTGACGGCGAAGGAGGCCGAGCAGGTCCGGCGCAACTGGTTCGTGGACGCCCCGGCCTGGATCGGCACGCAGGTGCGGCCGCACGTGGACGAGCTCACGCTCACAGCCCCCGCGACGCTCGCCGCCGGTGCCACCGGCCGGGTCGCGGCCGAGGTCAAGCAGGGGACGCGGACGGTTCCGGCGGCGTACCCGGTGTCGGCCGCCTGGTCGGGCTCGCCCAACCTGCACGTCGGCCCGGCCCGTACGGCCAAGCCGTGGCACGTGGCGGTGCTCGACCCGGAGACGGGCACGCTGACGGCGCGGCGCGCCGGACAGGTGACGGTCGCGGTCACGGTCAGCGGGGTCACCCGCCAGGCCACGGTCGCGATCACGGCGAAGGCCGCCGCCTGACGTCCCGGCACCTGACACGTCCGGGCGTCGTGACGCCTCGGACGTGACGCCTTGAGGGCGCCCGCTCGGACACGGGCGGGTGCCCTCGTCCATGCGGCGGCCCGCATGGGGGGACGGCGGGCGGGTACGGCGGCATCCGACGGATGCCGGAACCCAGGGGAGGAACGCCGATGGCCGTCGACCTCACCGAGCTCATCGACGACCTGCCCCTGGTGGACCACCACGTCCACGGCGCCACCGCGCACGACCTGTCCCGCCGCGCGTTCGAGGAGCTGATCACCGAGTCGGACCGCCCGGTGCCGGCCTGGATGACCACGTTCGACTCCCAGCTCGGGCACGCCATCCTCCGGCACTGCGCCCCCGAACTGGGGCTCGACCCGCACGCCTCGCCCGAGGAGTACCTGGCGCGCCGGGCCCGGCTGGGCGCCGGCGAGGTCAACCGGCGGCTCCTCGGCGCCACCGGCGTCGGTCACTACCTGCTGGAGACCGGCCACCGGGGGGAGGAGATCCTGGGTCCCGGCGGGATGGCCGAGGTCACCGGCGTTCCCGTGGACGAGGTGGTGCGGCTGGAGCAGGTCGCCGAGCAGGTGGCGGCCTCCGGCTGCGCGGCGGGCGCGTTCGCGCGGCGCTTCGCCGAGGCGCTGTGGGAACGCACCCGTACGGCGCGCGGCCTGAAGACCGTCGCGGCCTACCGCCACGGCCTCGGCTTCGACCCCTCACGGCCCTCGGCGGCCGAGGTCGCGGAGGCGGCCGGCCGCTGGCTGGCGGAGGGCGAGGCGGCCGCGGACCACGCCGCCGGGGAGCCGGACGGCGGGCCCGGCGCGGGACCGTACGGGGGATCCGGGAGCGTGCCGGAGAGACGGCTCGGCCTGGTGAAGGACGCGGGCCCGGGCACGGCCGGGTGGCGGGTCACGGACCCCGTCCTGCTGCGGCACCTCATCTGGACCGGCCTCGACCGGGGACTCCCGCTCCAGTTCCACACCGGCTTCGGCGACCCCGACGTGGACCTGCGCCGCGCGGACCCGCTCCTGCTGCGCGGGCTCATCGAACTCGCCGAGCCGACCGGGGTGCCGATCATGTTGCTCCACTGCTATCCGTACGTCCGCGGCGCCGGGCACCTCGCCCACGCCTACCCGGCCGTCCACTTCGACGTAGGCCTCGGCGTCACCTACACCGGCGCCCGCGCCGCCGCCCTGGTGGCGGAGAGCCTGGAGGTGGCGCCGTTCGCCAAGCTGCTGTTCTCCTCCGACGCGTGGGGGCCGGCCGAGCTGCACCATCTCGGCGCGACGCTGTGGCGGCGCGCGCTGGCGCGGGTGCTGGGCGGGTTCGTGAACGAGGGGGAGTGGTCGCCCGCCCAGGCGGCGCGGGTCGCGGCCATGGTGGGCGCCGGGAACGCCCGCCGCGTCTATGCCCTGACCGCCCCCCGCCCCTGACCTGCCCGCCCCTGACCGGCCGGCCCCGCACGCTCCCGCCTCACCTCCCCGCCCGAGCACGTCGTCCGGGATCGCCGGCGCCGGCCCGCGCCTCTCACTTCGTGCCGCGCTCCCGGCTGAGGGAGCGCAGGGTGTCGGCGCGGCGGACGCGCTGGGCCAGGTCGTGGTCCAGGGCCGGCATCTCGCGGGCCGGGCAAGGCTCGTCGCGCAGTTCGGCGGCGAGAACGCGGTCGAGGCGGAAGCCGCGCCCGGCCCGGCGGCTGCGGCACCAGCCGATGAGGTACCACGAGCCGGAGGCGGTCAGCAGGCCGCCCGGCTCGACCTCGCGCTCGCTCTCCCGCTCCGCGGAGTCGGCGTACCGGATCCACACGACGCGCTGCCGGGCCACCGCCTGCTCGATGACCGGCAGGACGCCGGGGGCGGTGCGGGCGGGCAGCACGTGGATGCGGTCGGTCAGGGCGCGCACCTCCTCGGCGGCGGACTCGCCCAGCGCGGCGGCCAGCTTGCGCATCGCGGCCGGGCCCGCGGCCGAGAACGGCGTGCTCTGCTCGGCACCGGCCAGCGCGGCGGCCACCGCGAGCGCCTCGGCCGCCGTGAGGTTGATCGGCGGCAGGGCGGTCTCGCGGTCGATGAACCAGCCGCCCGTCCGCCCCGCCTCCATGCGCACCGGCACGCCGGTCTCCATCAGCGCCTGCAGGTCCCGCTGCACGGTGCGACGCGACACGCCGTACCGGCTAGCCAGCCAGCCCACCGTGCGCGGCCGGGGCGCGGCGGCGCGCAGCTCCTCGACCAGGGCGTAGAGGCGTTCGGTACGGTTCATGGCGGTGTTCAGACTAGGCGGCGTCCAGATGAGGCCGCCCACCGGCTCGGCCGGCCGTGGCGGCCGGGGTCAGCTCGTGGGTGTCGTGTGCGGGGGGCGTCCGGCGGCGCCGACGTCCGAGGCCTGCCCGGCTGCTCGTCCCGCGCTGATCGTCATCACGGCGAGGCCGGCCAGGACGAGTCAGCGCGATGAGCTCGACGGGCATGCGCCGGCTGCCGTTTGCCTGATGTGTCACCCGGACATCATCCACCGGCCCCCGAGGCGGCCCGATCGCGGGCGTCGTCGTTCAGGCGGACGTACTTCCGCCCCAGCCGGCTGAGGCATCGATCATCAGGCGCCGGACCGTGGCGGCATGCCGGGGTGTCGTCCCGGTGCGCGCGCCGCCTGCCGCCACGGGACCGGCGGTGACGGTCTCACTCCGTGACGGACAGCCGCTGGACGTCGGCGCCGTCGAGCTTGACGGGGTTGTCCGGCATCGCCGAGTAGGTGCCCGCCGAGGTGACGACGTACTTGGCCTGCTCCGGGTTGAGCAGCGAGGCCGGCGAGTCGGGATAGGTCTCCAGGAACATCATGTAGGTGACGCCCGACTTCAACGGTGTCACGTCCGCCTGCTCGTAGGTCACGCCGTCGAGCGTGCCACCGAGCTCCTTCACCTGGATGATCTGGCCCACCCGGGCCGGCCCCTTGCGCACCCTCAGCACCTCGACGGAACTGACCGTGATGACGGTGGGCGACTCGGCGGGCGGGGCCGCCGCCGCGTCAGGGGTGGCGCCGGCGTTCGGATTCAGCTGCGGATCGGTCTCGGTCTCGTCGACCGGCGGCTCGGCCACGGCCATGACGCGTCTGTCTCCGGTCAGCCGGCCCTCGATCACCAGCTTCGCCCCGGTGAACAGCGCGTCGGCGCTGTTGTACACCGGATAATCGGCCGCGTAGACGACCGTCTTCTCCTCCGCCGAGCACGCGGACAGGAACAGCACGGCCAGGGCGGCCGCCCCGAGCCTTCGCATTGCGACCTTCATCGGCTTCGACTCCCGTTCTCCTCGTGAATGTTCTCGGTCGAGGCCGCTCAGTAATAGGCGTTGACGTCGGAGACGTCATGGGCCTGCGGTTTGGTCATCGTGTCGCGATTTCTGCCGTGGTTCATGATGGACGTGGTGCTGTTGTGCGCCAGATTCAGCGCGTGTCCCAACTCGTGCACGAAGATGCTGGTCACGTAGTTGGAGAAGTTGCCGGCGTCCCGATTGATGGTGCGCGAGTTCAGCTTGATGTAGAGGCAGCTGTCCCCGCACCTGGTGTACTTGCCGTACCAGGTGTCCCGATACGACTTCACGGTGATCGTCGAGCCGGAGTTCCGGTTCTTGTAGATGTCGGCGGGGGACGACGTGGCGTTCCAGTTGGCCAGCGCCTTGTTCATCGGCTTCTGCCAGGTGTCGTTGTAGCTGTAGGGGTAGATGCCGATGCGGGCGATGAGCTGGCCGGTCCCGTTCCAGTGCGCGGACGCGGGGGTGGCGCCGACGCTCACGCAGAGGACCCCGGCGAGGGTCACGGCCAGCAGTCGCGAAGCTTTCTTTTTCGCGCTCCCGGCGCGGGGGTCTGACAATGCCACGATCCACTCCGATTCTTTCTCGGGCAGGGCGGAAAAGCGTGACGGGCGGAGGAAATGACGCGGTCACCGGTCGCGCCCGGACGGGCGGCCGGCACGGTTTCACCGAGGCGTCGTGACGATTATCGGTTCACATCGGCGGAAACCGTTTACACGCTGCGACGGTACTCGACGCGCAGTTATACGCACAAGATCAACGCAGAGTTCCGGAAACCATCGTCTCCGTCATATCGGCCGGTCCTCCCATGCGCGGGGAGGCTGCCCGGATATGGACGCGGGAAAAACGCCGGTGGCGCGCCGCCGAGGGCCGCGCGCCACCGGTTCCGTCTCAAGGCCGGCGGTCAGGGGCGAGGGTGTGGATCAGCTCGCCCACGAGGTGCTCCGCCAGCGCCACCACGGGCAGGTTCGTGGTCGCCCGGGGGATCACCGGCATGACGGAGGCGTCGGCGACCCACAGGTTGTCGGCGCCGTGCACCCGCCCCTGCCCGTCCACCACCGCGCCGGCCGCGGGGTCGGCGCCGATCGCGCACGTGCCCACCGGGTGCCAGTAGTGGGCGGCGACACGGCGCAGCGTCTCGTCGTCCGCGGCCGGAGTCGCGCTGAACGCGTCCAGAGGCTCCCCGAGCAGCGGGCCCAGCGCGGGGGAGGCGGCCATGGCCCGGCACAGCTCCACCCCGGCCCGCAGCGCCGCCAGGTCGGCTCCGTCCGGGTCCGACAGGTACGCGTGGTCGATGACCGGCCGTACCTCCGGGTCGGGGGAGACCAGCCGGAGCGTGCCGCGCGAGCGGGGCGTGAGACACGCCGCGGGCAGCACGCAGGTCCATCCGCCTTCCTCCGAGGCGCCCGTCCACGGCAGCAGGTGCAGGTCGTACGGGGCGCGCCCGCCCCGCGACAGCGCCTTGCCGATCACCTGCTCGTCGGGCACGGGCCGCACCCGCGCGTAGGCCGCCAGCCGCCGCCTCAGCTCCTCGCCCGCGGCGAACCGCAGCTCGGCCAGGGGATGGTCGTGCAGGTTGCGCCCCACCCCGGGCAGGTCGAGGCGCGGCTCGACGCCCAGCGCCCGCAGCTCGCCGGCCGGTCCCACGCCGCTGCGCAGCAGGATCTCCGGGCTGCCGTACGCGCCGCCGCACAGCACGAACCGATCCGCCTCGACGACGACCGCGCGCCCCCCGCGCCGCACGTGCGCCCGCCGCACCGCCGAGTTCCGGAACTCCAGCCGGTCGACGAGCGCGTGGTCGAGCACCTGCAGCCGCCGCTCACCGCGTACCGGGTCGAGATAGGCGAACCCGGTGTTCCACCGGATCCCGCCGGGGTTGTTCACCGGTGACGGGCCGCAGCCCGCGCCGCCGAGCAGGTCGTCCAGGTCGTCGGTGCGCGGGATCCCCGACTGGACCATCGCCTCCATGGCCGCCGCCTGGAACGGCGTGAGATCCTCGTCCGCGTCGCGCCGCACGCGCAGCCGGGCCGCGGCGCGCTCCACGAGCCCGGCCAGCGACTCGGACGTCCAGGACAGTTCCCACGCGCGGTAGTCGTCGGCGTGGCCGACGGTCTGGGAGCAGCCGTTGTGGGAGGAGCAGCCGCCGACGACCCGGGCCCGCTCGAACGGCAGCTCACGGCCGGGCGCCGCGCCCGGACCCCGGTAGCCCCAGTCGTGGGTGGAGGGCAGCGTCGTGCTGTCGAGCAGTTCCCCGGGCCACCGCCCCGAGCCCGCCGGGCCGTAGTCGGGCCCGGCCTCGACGACCACGACCGACAGAGAAGTGCAAGCGACCAGCCGGCCGGCGACGACCGCGCCGGCGGTCCCGCCTCCGAGCACCGCGACGTCGGCGCGGACGGGCTGGTCATAGGGGCTCGCGAGGCTTACCATGAAGCTGAGTTTAATCGAACGGTCGATAAAATCAATGAAGGGGGCAGACGGACATGGACGTCGCCATCCTCGTCTACGACGGGTTCACCGCACTGGACGCCACCGGGCCCTTCGAGGTGCTGAGCCGCCTGCCGGACGTCCGCGTACGGTTCGTCGCGGCGACGCCGGGCACGACGGCGGCCGACCAGCCGGGGTTCGCGCTCGCGGCCGGGCCGCTGGAGGACATGGACCGGCCGGACGTCGTCGTGGTTGCCGGGGGCAGCACCACCCAGGGCTTCCTCGGCGACGACGCGATCCTGTCGTGGCTGCGCCGGGTGCACGGGACGAGCAGGTGGACGACGTCGGTGTGCACCGGCTCGCTGCTGCTCGGCGCGGCCGGCCTCCTGCGGGGCCGGCGGGCCACCACGCACTGGTACGAGCTGGAGAGCCTGCGCCGCTTCGGCGCCGAGCCCGTGCCGGAACGGGTCGTGGAGGACGGAAGGATCATGACGGCCGCCGGGGTGTCCTCCGGCATCGACATGGCGCTGCACGTCGTGGACCGGCTGCAGGGCCCCGCCTATGCGCAGGCGGTGCAGTTGGGGATCGAGTACGACCCTCAGCCGCCGCACGACGCCGGGTCGGTCGCCAAGGCCCCCGCCGAGGTGGTGCGGCTGATGACGGACGCCATGCGCCGCTCGTACGGCCCGTCCTGGGCCGAGCTCACCCCCACGACCACCTGAGATCGCCAGGGCCGGCCCCCGCGAAAACCGGGGCCGGGCCTCCGCGCCCAGGACCGGGCCCCCGCGATTCCGGCGCATGAACGCGCGTCCTTCCAGCTCGGGCTCCATCGGTGTGGCTGGAGCCCCGCAGGCGCGCGCTACGAGGCGGTGGGCCAGGGGAGATGACAGCGGACCCGCGACCCGTCCCGCACCGTGTCCGGCGGGGCGGCCTGCGCGCAGAGGCCGGCGGCCACCGGGCAGCGCGGGTGGAACCGGCAGCCGGCGGGCAGGCGCAGCAGGCTCGGCGGCTCGCCCGCCGGCGCCGCCACCCGCCGCCGCTCCCGGGAGGGCACCGCGTCCAGCAGCACCCGCGTGTACGGGTGGCCGGGCCGCCCGAACACCTCCTGCACCGGTCCCTCCTCCACGATCGACCCCAGGTACATGACGGCCACCCGGTCGCACAGCCCGCTCACCGTGGCCAGGTCGTGGGAGATGAACAGCACCGCGAGGCCCAGCCGTTCGCGCAGGTCGAGCAGCAGGTTGAGCACCGCGCCCGCCACGGAGGCGTCCAGCGCGGCCACGGCCTCGTCCGCGACCAGCACCTCAGGCTCCACGGCGAGCGCCCGGGCGATGGCCACGCGCTGCCGCTGACCGCCCGAGAGCTCGGCGGGCCGGGCGTGCAGGGTCCGGGGACCGAGCCCGACCAGCTCCAGCAGCTCGTCCACGCGCCGCGCCACCTGGTCGGGCGACCGGCGCCCGCGCAGCGGCTCGGCGAGCGTCCAGCCCACCGTGCGGCGCGGGTCGAGCGAGGCGCCCGGATCCTGGAAGATCATCTGTATGCGGCGGCGCGTGGCCGGTGGCC